>JAPULR010000001.1 GCA_027294635.1 Chloroflexota bacterium
CGCTCTAAGTGGTACGTTCTGCTCTTTGCCTTCGCTTCTGCCGCGACTTCAGTCTACAGCGGGCTTGTAGAAGTCTACCCCATAACGGGCATTGAGGCTGTATGGTCCGTAGTAGCTCTGCAGCGTTTCATAACGAGGCACCGAGCCGAGGCACTTGAGGGAAGTCTGCACCATATTCAGTGACACGTACCAAAGAACCGTAAACTTCCTGAGTTGTCTCGCGGTAGGCTTGAATGGATACCGGCCTTAAGAGATGCCCTAAAAACCTTTAGGGCATCAATGGTAGGGCGGCCACATCAGTAACCCAGGTCAGCAGCCGCGGCGCCACACCTATCACCAGCACTGCCAAAGCGCTGACGGCCAGGGCCAGTCGGAAAGGCACCGACGACGGCACCTTTTCCTCCGAAGTTGGCTCGGTCATGTACATTACCCTCACCACCCGCAGGTAGTAGTAGGCCGAGAGAACGCTGTTAACCACCCCTACCAAGGCCAGCCACACCAGGTCGCTTTGCACCGCGGCGGTGAAAAGGAATATCTTCCCGATGAACAGGCCCGTGGGCGGGATCCCGATCAGGGAGATTAGAGCCAGGCCAAGGACCCCCGCCAGGACGGGCGCCCTTCTCCCCATGCCGGCAAAGTCGTCAATTTTATGGCTGCCTATTTTGTTGGAGATAGCGATGATGGCGAAAAAGGCCGTCAGATTGGTGGCGGCATAGGCCCCCAGGTAGAAAAGGAGGCTGCTGGGACCCGCCGCATCGCCGCCGTTTTCGATACGTGAGGCCACCGCCGCCAGACCCACCATCATGTACCCCGCGTGGGCAATGGTGCTGTAGCCTAGCAGCCGCTTGATGTTGCTCTGCACCATGGCCACCAGGTTGCCCAGAGTCATGGAGATGGCGGCCAGAACGGCAAACAGGAGGGCCCAGTCCACCTCTAAGGCGGGGAAGGCAACGTAGAACACCCGAAGGAGGATAGCAAAACCTGCCGCTTTACTGGCCACCGATAGAAAGGCGACCACGGGGGTAGGAGCACCTTCGTACACGTCGGGCACCCACATATGGAAGGGGACCGACGAAATCTTGAAGCCAAAGCCGGCGACTATAAGTATAATCCCCACGAGAAGAGCATAGCTGCCAAAAGCCAGGTCTGGATCCAAGGGCTCTTTAACCACCTCGGCGATGTCCACCAGGTAGGTGCTGCCTGCCAGCCCGTACACCAGCACTATACCGTACAGCAGCAGGGCGGAGCTGATGCCGCTGAGGACCAGGAATTTCAGCCCCGCCTCGCTGGAGCGAGGGGTCATCAGAAACGTTGACAGGGCTATGAGGGGAAGGGCCGTTAGCTCCAGGGAAACGTAGATGGTTATCAGCTCCGTGGTAGCCGCCAGAAGCATCATCCCGGTGGCCGATAACAGGATCAGCCCTAGAAACTCCCCCTGCAACCGTGGCAGGCGCCTGGCGTAGTCCACTGAAGCCGTCAGCACCAGGGCGCTAATTCCCAGCACCAGGAACTTGAAGAACAGTGCGAACTTGTCCACCGTCAGAGCGCCGAAAACACCCACCAGCTCGCCATCCACCTCCGAGTGGACGTCGTTCCATAGCACAATGCTCAGGGCCACAGGTAGGGCCAGGCCCACCACCGCCACCAGGGGTAGGATACCCTTACGCTCCACAAACAGGTCCAGGGCCATGACCAGCAGGGCCAGGCCTACCAGGCTAATCTCGGGAGATAGGAGATATACGTCGTGGCCGGTCATAGGCTAGCTCATCATAGCCACGATAGGCTCAATCCCCGCCTTGAAGACATCGGTGAGAAAGGCCGGATAGACCCCCACGACCACGATGCTGATTACCAGCAGAACCAGAGGCACCGCCTCAATGATGCTGCTGTCGGTTATGTGGGCAAAGCGGTCTCTCTGAGGGCCGAAGAGGACCCTCTCCACCATCCACAGAATGTATCCGGCGGTCAAGACAATCCCGAAGGCTCCGAAGGCGGTGAGCCAGGGGTAGGCTTTGAAGCTGCCGAAGAACACCAGGATCTCGGAGACGAAGCCGCTCAGTCCCGGCAGTCCCAGGGACGCTAACCCGGCAATAATGAAGGCGACGGCGATAAAGGGCATTCGATTGGCTAACCCTCCTAAGTCAGGAATATACCTGGTGTGAGTCTTGTCATATATAAGCCCTACGGCAAGGAAGAGAAGACCCGCTATGGTGCCGTGGGTAAATAGCTGCATAGCAGCGCCGGTAAGACCGATGGTGGTGAAGCTCCCGCCCACCAGACCAACGGAGCCTATCCCCAGAAGGACCAGCCCCATATGGCTCACGCTGCTGTAGGCGATGAGACGCTTCAGGTCCGTCTGCCGCACGGTAACGACCGCGGCATAGAGAATGGTTATCACCGCCAGGATGGTTAGCACCAGGGCATAGTCTATAACCAAGCCAGAGAACATGCCCACCGAGATTCTCAGCAAACCGTACCCACCCATCTTTAGCAGCACTCCCGCCAGCATAACGCTGACGGCGGTGGGGGCATCGGTGTGGGCGTCGGGGAGCCAGGTGTGAACGGGCAGGAGCGGCAGCTTGATGGCAAAGGCAACAAAGAAGAACCAGAAGACAACTCCCAGGGGTATGATGGTCCTGGCGGCACCCGCTCCTTCCTCCGCCAGCTTGATCATATCGAAGTGGCCGATATTGGGCGCCAGGAAGAGGGCCAGGATACCCACCAGCATGAAGGCGCTACCAAGGAAGGTGAAGACCAGGAACTTCATGGCCGAATACTGGCGACGTCCTGACCCCCAGATGGAAATCAGGAAATACATGGGCAACAGCTCTAACTCCCAGAAGACGAAGAAGAGGATGAAGTCCAGAGAAGCAAACACCCCCATCACTGCGGTTTGGAGTAACAGCAGCCAGGCGAAGTACTCCCTAACTCGCATGCCGATTTTCCAGGAGGCCAGCACGGCGCAAAAGCCCAACAGGCCGGTGAGGAGAATCAGGGGTGCGCTGAGGCCGTCCACCCCCATCTGATACTGGGCGGTAAAGGCTGTTCCGGAGATCCAGTCAAATCGATCGATAAGCTGGAAGCGTTCCGAGGCGTCGGTGTCGAAGCGAGCGAAGACTATGATCGCCAACACCAGGTCGGCCAGAGCCACAGCCGCGGCGGTCAGGCGGATGTTGCGGTCTCCCCTCACCACTGCCACGATGACCAGGGCTCCTACCAATGGCAGAAACACCACCGCCGTCAGCATGCCGTCAAAGGTGTCCAATATCTAGCTAACCCCAAACAAGATAGACCACCAGGATTACCAGAATGCCCAGGGAAATGCCCATGGCATAAGACTGGGTCTGACCCGTCTGCAGCCTGCCAAGGGCCCAACCCACGTTTCGGGAAAGCCAGCCCAAAGCGTCAACAACGCCATCCACAACCTGCTGGTCAAACCACTCCAGAAATCCGCCCAGGTAACGATAGAACCCTCTTGCCACGATTCGACGCTCGTACAGATCATCCATGTAGTACTTCTCGCTGGCGAGCTGGCGAGCCGGGCTTAAAGCCTCCTCCACACCCTTGGGCACCCTGCGGCCCCGCAGATAGACGGCCGTGGCTAGTCCAATAAAGGCCACCGCGACTATCATGGTGACGGCCGCCAGACCCCTGTTCAGGGGAAGAATCTCCGCCTCGGCGGCCAGGGCCGGTATTACGAAACTGCTGAACCAGTGCACGGGAATCTCAAAAAGCCCCCGCTGGGGATTGACAAGGTACCCGGAAACAACGGCGCCCGCAGCCAGCACCATCATAGGGAGAACCATCACCACTGGCGATTCGGCCAAATGTACTTTGCGCCCCGGTTCGTCAGGGCTAGCCACAGGCTGTTGGCTCCGCTCCGCCTCGACGCCGCCCTTGAACTCGCCGTGGAAAGTCATGTAGATCATTCGGAAGGTGTAGAAGGCCGTGGCCGCCACGCTGATGATAAGGAGCGAGAAGACCACCGCGTCCACCACCGAACCACCGTTCCAGGCATGGCCCAGTATCTCGTCCTTGCTCCAGAACCCCGCCAGCGGGAATATGCCCACCAGGCTCAACCCCCCTATCAACATTCCGGCGTAGGTCCAGGGCATTACCCTTCGCAGGCCTCCCATGTACCGCATGTCAAAGGTGCCCGTGGCATGATTGACGCTGCCAGCGCCCAAGAAGAGGAGGGCCTTGAAGAAGGCATGGTTGAATAGATGAAATATAGCGGCGCCATAGGCGCCAATACCCAGGGCCGCCATCATATAGCCCAACTGACTGATGGTAGAGTAAGCCAGCACCCGTTTAATGTCGTTCGTCACCAGGCCCATAGTGGCGGCAAAGATGGCGGTGAAGGCCCCCACAATCGCCAGGGCGCTCATAGCCTGGTTCGAGGCCTCGAAAACAGGGAAGAAGCGAGCCACCAGAAAGACACCGGCCGCTACCATGGTAGCGGCGTGGATGAGGGCGCTCACCGGCGTGGGGCCTTCCATGGCGTCGGGAAGCCATACGTGCAGCGGGAACTGGGCCGATTTGCCCGCGGCCCCCGCGAAAATACCAACCGCTACCCAGGTCAGGCCAAGGCCACCCAGGGCGGCAAAAGTACCGGCCTCAATCAGTGGGACGGCGGCGTGAATGTCGGCTATGTTTAAGGGGTTAAGGCCCTGGTCAAGGAAAGCCGCGCGGTTGAAGAAGAGGTATAGGATAGCCAGAAGGAAACCAAAGTCTCCTATGCGTGTGACCAGAAAGGCCTTCTTGGCCGCTGCTGCCGCCGCGGGCCTGTGGTGCCAGAAGCCGATGAGGAGGTAGGAGCCCAGCCCCACCAGCTCCCACATAACGTAGAGCTGGATGATATTACTGGATATGACCAGTCCAATCATGGCCGCCGAGAAAAGGGACATAAAGGCAAAATACCGGATATAGCTGGGGTCACCCTTCATGTAGCCCTGGGAGTAGATCTGGATCATCAGGCTTACCCCAGTTACAACCACCAGCATGATGGCCGTCAGGGAGTCCACCATCAGGCCGATGCTAACCTCCATGTCTCCTATGGTGACCCAGGAGTGACTCTCGAAGGTCAGGGGGCCTTCCTGGATGACGGACTTCAGCGTCCAGACTGATAAGACAAGGGCCGCGGTAAGAGCGGAGATAAGGACCAGGCTGGCAAGGTCGGGGCGGCGGTAAAAGAAGGGCCTAAAAACAAGAAAGATGATGACCAGGGCTGCAATAGGAAGGAAGAAGATGGTCCATATACCAGCCTCGGAGATCACTTTACGGTTTCCCCATGCCGCCTCAAATCGAAATGCCCTACGCTATGCATGCGGATTCCGTGCTCATGGTTCGATCCCGATAACGGGACAGGACAGGCTCACCATGAGCGAATTATTCCGCTCACCCTGAGCTTGTCGAAGGGTGCCCTTGACCCTCCCATGGTTCGACGGACTCACCATGAGCGATTTTCTACCTGTCCTAAGTCTGTCGACGGGCTCACCATCCCGATAACGGGACCCTGAGCTTGCTTGTCTCGAAGACGGGATCGAAGGGTGCTCCCAACCCTCTGTGGTTCGACAGACACGGAGTGAGCCCATCTAAGGGTGAGGGGGCTACGGTAGAAGTGTTCATGCTACAGCTTCCTCAGAATCTCCTCGGCCACGTGTTCCCTCCCCCTGGGCACCATGATGCGGAAAGGGACCCTCTCCCCCCAGTCGAGGATGTTACCCTCGGGCAGCAGGCGCACGGGCAGACCTTCCGCCTCAATGACCTCTTTCCACATCTCGGCCACCATCAGGTTGGGAGCTTTCATAAAATCAACCCACATGGCGAAGACCTACCTGCTCATCATATTGGCCTGGCTCATATCCACCGTCTCCCGACTACGGTAGAAGGCGATGACGATACCCAGGCCCAGGGCTATCTCCGCCGCCGCCACTACGATTATGAACAAGGCAAAGACCTGGCCGGTTAGTAAGGTTTGTAAAGCCGCCTCCGAGGTGTTTGAAGTATCTGCCAAGACCTGCTTACTCACCACGTATCTGGACATGGCCACGGCCGCTAGGGTAACGGCGGTAAACATTAGCTCCAGGGACATAAGGATCGTAATGAGGTTGCGCCGGGCCATGGTCCCATAGAGACCGATGCAAAATATGACGGCGGAGAGAATAAGGAACCTTTCCAGGTCCATCGCTACCTCTCCCTCACCAGGGATAGGGCGCCGATAATTGACGCCAGAAGCAAGGCCCCGGCGGCGCCAAAGGCCAGGGCATAGTTCTCAAGAAGGAGCTTCGACAGCTTAAAGGTAGTATCCTCAAAGGCCAGGTTGACTATATTGACACCAACTGCGTTCGGAAGGGCTTCGGTCAGCCTCCAGTCGGTGTCCACAAATACAAAGATCAGGGCGGATAGAAGAAGAGCGGGCAAGAGGACGGCGGGTATCTGGAGGCGGTTAGGCAGGTTCCCTTGCTGCACATTTTGGGTCAGCATGATGGCGAAGATGATGAGGATGCTGATGGCCCCGGCGTATATCAGGACCTGCACCACCCCCACAAACTCGGCAGCCAGTAGGAAAAAGTGCCCCGCAATAGTGAGGAAAACCACTATTAACAGCAGGGCCGCCCTGAAAATGTCCCTGAGAAGCACCACTCCAAGGGCGGCTGCCACGCCACCAACAGCCAGAGCCCAGAAGATGAAATCCTGGAAGAGCATCTACTACTTTTTGTCCTGAGAGGACTCGGCGCCGCCCCGGTGGACTGTCCGATTGATCTTAGCTCCGGCCTTTTCTTGCTTGTGCCACGGCCACTTCTCCCTCCCCACATCTTCCCAGGCCAGGGGCTCACCTTCCTGGGGATCATACCGGGCGTTCTCTAGCTGGGGCCTAAACCACGTGCTGGGCCTCTTGACCGCCTGGCGCAACTCATCGACGCTGATGACGAGATCCTTACGTTGGTACCGGCCCCGCTCAAAGCCACTGCCCATAAATAAAGCGTCGTAGGGACAGGCCTCAACGCACAGGCCGCAGAACATACACCGGCCGATGTCAATGTCGAAGACCTCAATGTCGTATTTGTCGCCCTCCAGGACGGCGGTCTCGCTGGGGCTGGTCACTATCTTGATGATGCCCAGGGGACAGTACTTGGCGCATGAGGCGCAGCCAGTACAGCGCTCGTCATACCAGACGAACTCCTCGCCGCGGAACCGCGGGTGCTGGGGCAACCGCTCCTCGGGGTACTGGACGGTGAAAGGAGGACGGATAAAGTTCTTCATGGTAACCATCAACCCCTTAGCCAGTCCAAGGCCATACATCAGTCCACCTCCGCAACACGTGGTATCGGAACTATACTCTCCAACCGCACCGCCGGTACTCGTATCCCCTCCCTGGCGAAGTGGCCAAAGGCCACTATGGAAGCCACGGCCAAAGGCACGTTGATAGCCGCCATGACCCATTGCTCGTTGCGGGTTATCTCACCGGGGACATCACCATGATAGAAGCCAAAAAAGTAGACCTGCACGGCGGTGGCCAGGAAGTTTATCATGGCTAAAGGTAGCAGGAACTTCCAGGCGAAGGCCATTATCTGGTCGATACGTAGCCGGGGAAATGTGGCGCGAATCCAGATAAAGAGAAAGACGAAAAAGGATAGCTTCATGAGGAACCACAGGGCCCCTAGCTGGGTGGACAGGAAGGGGCCGGACCAGCCTCCCAGGAAAAGGGTGGCCAGGAACCCTGAGGCCGCCAGCACCCCGGCCATCTCCGCGGCCTGGATGAGGGCAAACTTGATGCCGCTATACTCAGTATGGTAGCCAGCAACAATCTCCGACTCCGCCTCCAGAATATCGAAGGGGGTGCGGTTAAGCTCTGCGGAGATGCCCAGCATGAAGACCAGCGCACCCAGGGGCTGCACCAGGATAAAGGGCAGGTACTGGGCCTCTACCACACTGACGAGGGACATGGACCCGGCTATCAAGACAACCCCCACCAGGGACAGAATCAGGGGTATCTCGTAGCTAATGAGCATGGTCACGCCGCGCATGGCCCCAAACATGGCGAACTTGTTGGCGGAGGCCCATCCGGCCATGAATATGGCGATGGTGGTCATGGAGCTTACGGCCACAATATACAGAACCCCAATGTTCAGATTGGCCAAATAGGTGTTCCTGGCAAAGGGGAGGACCGCCAGGCTAAGCAGAAGGGACATCAGCATTATGATGGGCACCAGGGTAAAGGCAATCCTATCGGCGGCGGTGGGGATAATATCTTCTTTTATGAGGAGTTTCACCAGGTCGGCGATGGGCTGGAGAATGCCCCAGGGCCCCCAGCGGTTAGGACCCCTCCTCGCCTGGAACCGAGCCAGCAGCCGCCGCTCGGCCCAGACAAACACGGCGGCCCCCAGGAGGGCTCCGTTGACCAGTATGAGCATGATAGTGAGGCCGGCGACAAAGTAGGCCACCCACTCGTAG
This sequence comes from Chloroflexota bacterium, assembly GCA_027294635.1. Classification (GTDB taxonomy): domain Bacteria; phylum Chloroflexota; class Dehalococcoidia; order Lucifugimonadales; genus JAPULR01. Next base: position 8,458 of record JAPULR010000001.1, read on the forward strand.
CCCCCGGGCAGCAGCCCATCGCCGCCGCACCACTGGGCGTTCCCCTCGTTGCCGCCCAGCCAGCAGTAGACGCCGCGATATATAACGTTGTCCTGAAGGAAGGGGACCATCAGCGGTCCACCTCGCCCATGTTAATGTCAATACTTCCCAGGGTGACAATCATGTCCGCCAGCTTCCAGCCTACCAGCAGCTCCTTTAGAACGGTTAGGTTGATGAGGGATGGAGAGCGAATCTTGCAACGATAGGGGGCTATGCTGCCGTCGCTGACCATGTAGAAGCCCAGCTCCCCCTTGGGAGCCTCCACCCTTCCGTAGGCCTCCGCCCCCGCAGGGGGTCTCAAAACAAAAGGAAGCTCGGTGCGGATGGGACCGGGAGGCATCTGCTCAATGCACTGGGACACAATCCGCATGCTCTGCTTCACCTCTTCGATGCGGACCCTGAAACGGTCGTAGTTATCCCCCCGGTCACCTATCGGGATGTCGAACTGCATCCGGTCATAAACGTCGTAGGGGTCCGCCTTGCGCCAGTCCCAGGGGAGGCCGCTGGCCCGCAGCACCGGCCCGCTGATGGAGTAAGCGATGGCCGTATCTAAGGGCAGCACACCCACGTTCTTGGTCCTGACCAGAACGATCTCGTTCTCCATCAGAAGCTGCTCCAGCTCCCCCAACAGCTCTGGGGCCTCGCCCATGAGCCTATCTAGAGCGGGCCAAAAGTCCTCCGGAGCGTCGGCGAAGACGCCGCCGGGCCGCATATAGCTCACCGTAATTCGAGCGCCGCAGAGCATCTCAAAGAGGTCCAGAATCTTCTCTCGAAAGCGGAAGCAGTACATTAGTGGGGTAGCCAGCGCCCCCAGATCCTGGAGCAAGAACCCCGCGGCAACTAGGTGACTGGCCATCCGCTGAAGTTCCGCAGTCATGACCCTGAGGTACTGCGCCCGTTCGGGCACCTCCACCCCCATGAGCTTTTCCACTGCCAGACAGTAGGCCTGGTTGTTGGTCATGGAGGCCACGTAGTCCAGGCGATCGGTGAGGGTGAGTACCTGGACGTAGTTACGCTCTTCCGCCAGCTTCTCCGATCCCCGGTGCAGGTACCCGAAGATTGGCTCTACGTCCACTATGACCTCGCCGTCAAAGGTAACCCTGAGGCGCAACACCCCGTGGGTGCTGGGGTGCTGGGGCCCGATGTTAATGGTGACTGGCTCGGTGCGAATGGGCATGGCAAACTTCAGTACTCGATCACGTCCTCAAAGTCCCTGCGAAGGGGATGACCAGGGAAACCCTCCCAGAGCATAATCCGCTTCAGGTTTGGATGTCCTTCAAAGGCTACACCCATCAGGTCCCAGACCTCCCGCTCCTGGAAGTCGGCGCCGGGCCAGACCTCCACCACCGAGGGCACCGAGGGGTTCTCCCTGCCGTAGACCCGGGTCTTGACAACGGCGCTGTGGTTGTGCTCAAAGGAGGTGAGGTGGTACAGCACCTCAAAGTACTCAATGTAGTCGACGGCGGATACGGCGTTGAGGAAGTTAAACTCCAACTGAGGCTCCTCTTTAAGGAACCGGGCCACCTCGCGGACTCGTTGTGGCTCTATCCAGAGAGAATCACCGTCCCATTCCAGCTCGGCGTCGGGGAACCGCCGCTGGATAAATCTAGCCAGTTCCTCACCTTGGAAAGCCCTGGTCATTACTGCCCTGCGGCTCTTCCCTTTATGCTGTACCTCTTGATCTTCTCGTGAAGCTGCATAATACCGTACAAAAGGGCATCAGGCCTTGGGGGACAACCGGGTACGTAAACGTCCACTGGGATGATGTGATTGACGCCCGGAACCACGCTGTAGCAGGAGTAGTATGGGCCGCCGCTGGTGGCGCAGACCCCCATGGATATAACCCACTTGGGCTCTCCCATCTGGTCGTAGATGCGCTTGATGGCGGGGGCCATCTTCCAGGTAACGGTACCGGCCACAATCATCAAGTCGGCCTGACGCGGACTGGCGCGAAAGGCCTCCATCCCAAAACGGGCGATGTCGAAACGGGACATGGCAGAGGCTATCATCTCGAAGGCGCAGCACGCCAGACCGAAGGCCACCGGCCACAGAGCCGACTTGCGACCCCAGTTGAGGAGGGCGTCCACCGAGGTGACCATGACGTTGCGCTCTACGTCGTCGGAGACTTGGATCAGGGGCTCAGGAAAGGGCTGAGTGTGAGTCAGGCGCATGTTCTCAATGGTGGCCCCCTCTTCCCTATCCATCTCACGGGTCTGCAGTTCGAGGGGTTTATCATTCTGCAGCGTCATCTCTTCACCTCCACTCCAGGTCCCGCTTACGCCAGGCGTAGACCCACCCAAAGCCCAGGATGGTTATGAAGGCCATCATCTCAATGAGGGCAAAGAGGCCCAGTTTGCCCATGCGGACCGCCCAGGGATACACGAAGACCACCGCAACGTCGAAGATAACAAACAGGAGGGCATACATGTAGTAGCGAAAGTTGAACCGGGCCCATCGGCCACCGATGGTCTCCATGCCGCACTCATAGATGTCCTGCTTAACCGGGTTGGGTTTCTGAGGCCGGATGCCCAGGCGGGAAAGAAGGAAGGACATCATGAGCATGCTGGTGGGTACGATAAAGGCAACGATGGTGAAAATGGCTATGAGGCCATACTGGCGGAAGTAGTCTTCAAGCACAGTTTCACTGCCTACTGATGGATAAGGAAATATATCACAAGGCGTACCCCATAGCAAGTGAAATTGCGCACAAAGTGTGCCAATGACGCCAAGGCAGGAATCTATTTAAAGTCATCATAGTGAAGCCAGATGTTACAATAGCAACAACAATCTGGTGAGGCTAAATCATGCCAGCCATTGAGGCCCGTGCTGAAATATTCCTTATGGCACTGCGCTCTCTTTCAAAAAAGGAGCGAGAGCAAATACTAACGCGGCTATTGGAAGATGAGGAATTCCGGGAAGACGTGCTAGACATTGCACTCTACGAAAGCAGAAAGGATGAGCCCTCCAGGCCTTTTCGAGATTATTTAGCGGAGAGACGCAAGAAAGTTCCTGATGGCTTACTCCGTCAGCACCATAAGCGCTGCTGAGAAGGAGCTAGACCAGTTTCCAGCAACCCTTTTTGTGCGCATAAGACGTAGCATTATAGCTCTCGAAGATAACCCCAGACCACGGGGTGTTAGAAAGTTAGCTGGACTAGATTTATATCGTCTAAGGGTCGGTGATTACCGAGTCCTCTATATCATTGATGATGAAGCCCAAGAAATCACAATCGTTGCGGTGGGCCATCGTAGAGAAATCTATAGATAGTCCCCATGCTGATAGACCTCCACACCCACACCGCGCCAAAGTCCTACGACGCCCTCCAGACCCCGGAAGAGCTGGTCCTTGAGGCCAAGGGATTAGGCTTGGACGCCCTCTGCCTCACGGAGCACGATACCTTCTGGGAGGCCGCGGATCTGCAGAATCTATCGAGGCGGCATGGCCTTCTCCTGTTACCAGGCAGCGAGGTCAATACCGACGAGGGCCACTTCCTGGCCTTCGGTCTGAAGGAGTACGGTTTTGGCATGCACAAGCTACCCTTCCTGCGGCAACAGGTGGACCAGGCTGGGGGAGTGCTGGTGGCGGCTCACCCCTATCGCAGACGTGGGCTAGCCGGC
>JAPULR010000010.1 GCA_027294635.1 Chloroflexota bacterium
GGATGTTCTCCTTCGCTCTCTTGGATACGGCTTCGCAGATTGCCTTTTGGACCATGGGATCTTCTTTTCGTCTCTCCCATATTGTCCTGCAGGCACTAAAGACTAGGGAAGGTGCGGCCGGCGATTCGGCCAGCCCCTTTAGGAATTCGCTGACGTAAAGTGATGAAATATCCTGGCCAAACTCTGACGCCAGAGAAATGAACCGGCTTGGGTCGGTCCGAACTAGGTTGCCCAAGTGTCGGGAAAGCTCAACAACACCGCCTTCGATCCCGGCCCTTCGTGGCATGCCCCAACCAGTATCATCATCATAACGACGCATTAATGCCAACCATTCTTCATCTGAAAGTGCCACGGCCCGGCAATTCATAGCAGCTGCTATGCACGTCGGATACTTTTACCACGGAAATCAGGTGTACCTCCGCCCCAGAGCTGGCTGCCAGGTTGCCGGCCGGATCAATAATCGCTTCAGAGAACTTGGAACCATCCAAAGGAACGAGTATCTTCATTGTTCCCTCCCATCATTGCGTCGCATTGGGCTTAGCTTCACTTGGGTAGGAATCTGTCATCCGGATCCATCGCTGGTATCACCAGCACCGGGTCTCCAGACCCAGTTACCAGGGCTTCGGCAACCCCACCAAAGACCATTTCGTTTACCCCGGAATATCCGTGAGTAGTAAGGATTATGAGGTCCGAAGGGGTTTGTCGGGCGAAGTCGACTATCGAAGTGGCTACACTGAAACCCTGAAGGATATTAGTTTTGGTCTCGATACCCTCCCCGCTCAACCTCTCAGCAACACTCCCGATATAATCTGCGGCCCATTTTTCAAGGTCAATTTGCATGTCAACATAGACCGGGCTGTAGAACTCGTCTCCGTATCCATGTATTAGCTGGACGACCTGGACCAGGTCAACCTCCAGCGAGAACTTTCTTGCCAGTTCGGTTACGTAGGGAAGGGAGGTCTCCGCCAGATCCGACCCATCCAAAGGCGCCATGATCCTTGAAATCGTCCCCCCTTCCTCCCCGTACTTCTTTGCCCTCTCCGGGTTGATGATTAAGGTCGGCAGTCGGGACGAGTGGACGACCTTGGAGGTCACACTGCCTAGAAAAGCACGTCCAAGCCTGCCTCTGCCGTGGGTTGACATGGCGATTAGATCGCAGCCCATGTTGCTGGCGGTCCGCACAATTTCTACTGCAGGCTCGCCCAAAGCAGCAACCGCTTCAACTCGCAATCCCTGCTGGCGAAGTGGTTCCCCCAATTCCTCATTCAAACGACGCTCCGTTTCAGAGACAGCGGTTTCAAAGTTCTCGTCAGTCACAAACTGCTGATACTCGGCGCGAAGGCTTCTCCCTCCTCCAAAAGGCCTGGGGTCAACCACCGAAAGTAGCACCACCGGGATTTCGAGACCTTTGGCAATTTGAGAGACGTAGGGCATAAAGTCTCGTGCCAAGCCAGAATTGTCCACGGGGACAAGGACCTTTTTAAACATGGAACCTCCGACCGCCGTCAGTGTTGTAGTTCAGCTGCCATCTTCGACCACCTTCCCAAACGTGAACGTGGCCGGTTACGCCAGCGCCTTCACCAAGGCCTCCTCGTCTTCCGAGGACAACGACGTCTGGATAACCTTCCCATGGTATGGTTCGAGGGCCTCTAGCACGCGGTCTGGGGTGGATCTAAGAACCAGAGCGAATATGGCGGAAGTGCCTGGCTCAAGGGCATCGCCGATATCTTTAATGAATCCGTCGTCAATTCCTATGTCTCTTAGCTTGCCGGAGAGTGCCCCTATGGCGGCTCCGGTGCCTCCGACAACAATAGCCCCCAGCGGTCCCGCGAACAGCAGCCCAAATAGGGAACCCCAAATCCCCCCACTAATAGCCGCCGGCCCCACCACGTGGTGGGTCTGTTTTATCTTGATTTTTCCGTCTTTCTTCCTTACCACTACGGCGGCATCTTCCAATGCGATCAGATAATCATGCTGGAGCCGACCCAAGGTTGTTAGGACCTCATCTGCCTTGTGTTCGTCGTCGAAGGCGACCACTACTAGTTGACTCATAATCTGCACCTCATAACTTTGGGCATTCCTCGGCTTCGCCTATCATATCGCTGACCTGGTCAGGTAAAAACTTGAAAAAGCGGATAGGAAAATTAAACATTCCTGAACAGTTTCATCTAGAAAACTAGATTCCCACTGCTCTCAGCCCCGTGCATACTCCCGTTGGTCCATAGGAACCTGGGTTTGGCACAGCAGTTTGAATCGGAGGGGGCACCATGGCTGTCTACCATCCAGACCGATGTACCACATTTTTAGGAGCCCAAACGCCTGTTCTCCCGGCATAGCACCGTTTCCGCAGAATAGGACACACTTGGGCGCAGCGCCCAAGACGCAACGCTGCAGGCCTAACCCATCATTGCCAGCCGACTGGTCAATAAGAGGCTGGCAAAAGTTGGCTTCAAGGAGCGAAGCCCTGGGGTAGCGGCACCAGCTCTTTTATTGATTTGAAAGCAGTTAGAGGGCGCCGCCCTCAAGAAAGGGATATGAGATGTGGCGAGAACCTTGAACGGATACAGCTTGGTTTCATTTATTGTTCTATTAACTTTAGCTTGTGGTCCAACGGCCGATCCAACTCTAACTCCAGATATTGATGCCACGGTGCGGGCGGGAACGGTACAAACTAGAGCAGCCGTGCCGACTCCCACTCCAAATATCGAGGCCACGATTCAGGCGGGGATACAACAAACAAAGGCAGCCGCGCCAACTCCCACCCCAAATATAGAGGCCACGATCCAGGCGGGGCCAACACCCACCTTAACGCCTACCCCTCAGCCAACCGCTACGCCGAGGCCAACACCCACCTTAACGCCTACGCCGACGCCAACACCCACCTTAACGCCCACGCCGACGCCAACACCCACCTTAACGTCCACGTCGAGGCTACGGCCAAGGGACGTGCCTCCTCGGACTCCTACAGCCAGGCCAGCATTTACCCTCACGGTAAACTGTAAAGGGTTGGGTGCGGTGAGCCCCCAGGGATGTAGCACCACGCGATTATACGGCCATGGGACCGCAGTGACCTTGGCGGCCAGTCCGGGGCGGGGCTGGCAGTTCGTAGGCTGGTCCGGCTGCGACACCGTAAGCGGCACCAAGTGCACCGTCACGATGAACTCCAACAAGAGCGTGCGGGCCAACTTCCGGGCACCTGTATCGCCGCCAGGACGGTAAGTCTCGAAATTGTAGGATTTTACGGTGCGATAGATGATGGCGAATGAGCGGTCAAATCATTCAAAGATTGGCACATAGGAAAATTAAATGGGGTAATCTCGGCAAGCCTGTGCGTGGGGGTTCAAGCGTGAAACACGCACCTGCCAAAAGGGAGCAATTCAAATGCCAGTTCTAGCGGCGATTGTAGCAGCGTTGGTGGTTCTCGGCGGTTTTGGGGTGGCTTATGCCTACGCCGACAATGATATTTCGGACAAGATTGCTCGCGCACAGTACCTCTCCAATGAAGGGAACCACACCGAAGCAATCAAACTTCTTGAGGTTACTCAACGTAGTTGGCCCGTTGATTCTATTGGGGTCAAAGAGGCTGCCCTCATAAAGGAATTGGAGCAAGCCAGGCTTAGAAAGCAGCATCAAGAGATTTACTTGCAGGCTCTGGATAAGCTGAAAGCAACAGAAGCGGATGATGGCATCACTCTTCTCCAGGAAATTCCAGACAACTCTTTTTACTACCACATGGCTATCCAGAAAATAGTCGAGGAAGAATTAGATGCAGAACGTGCTGCAAGACAGCTAGCAGAGCAGGTGGCGACACAGGAGGAGCAAGCCAGGAAAGTAGCAGAACAAGTAGCCGAGCAAGAGCGAGAAGCGAGGAAACAAGCAGAGCAGGCGGCAGCACGGGGGGAAGAAGCTAGACAGGTAGCGGAGCAAAAGGCAAGAGACCAGGTGATTAAAAGGGTTAGGGAGGAGGCGGCGAGGAGAGAGGCAGAACAAAGAGTAGCGGAAGAACGACTGGCGAGACAACAACAACAGCGTGAAGCAGAGTACCAAATGACTCTGGCGGAAGCACAAGAGAGAGCAAGGGTCTCGGAGATTGCAAGGGCGAATCCTCTAATAAAGTCGGTGATAAGTGGGGAATTGAAATTTTATATTGAACCGCTGCCCCCATACGCTGGTACCGGCGTTTCCAATGCAGTCGATTCTGTAGCGAGAAACTTTTCCACATGGAACCCGTATGGCGCATCCATCAGGCGGGTTGACAACAGCCGTGATGCGGACCTAACGGTGTCTTGGGTTAGGGATTATGGCTCAGAAGTTCTCGGGCAGTCTATTGTTCGAGTCCACATTAAAGTGGGTTTAGGGAGGAACAATTGTAAAGGAGAATGGAGGGCCTTCGACGCGGACACAGTCAACAAAATATTGTGGCATGAAATCGGGCACTCGATGGGTTACGGGCATAGTACCAATCCAAACAATGTAATGTACTACCAAACCACAACAAGGTTCGAGGTGGAGCAGGAAATTTCAGAGATGATTCCCGCAGGCTATGCTTATACGTTCCCCCTTTGCGACTCGGGCACTTATTCGTACTCCTTTGAGTCAGAAAACGAAAAAGCTGGGTTCGATATATTCGTCATCCCGCCTGGTGCAGACTCTAAGAACATTTCGACTGGAGGCGGTCGCGTATACACGGGGTGCGGCAAGGAAAATATGCTTAGCTATTCAGGTTCCTGCAATGTCGATAGTGGGGCAAGGATTTACATCGCAAACAAAAGTTCCTCTGCCGCCCTCCCGATGGAAGGGCAGATAATAAATAGGACCAATCACCCATGGCCCGACATGACTTGGGACCAAACTGAATTCCAATACGACAGCGCTATGTTGATGAGGTACAAGGAACTTTTTCAATAAGGAATATGCAGCGACCAGGTACATCGCGCGCCGACCAGTCCTGCAATTCGACTCCACAACCATTGGGATGGCGCAGGTCGGGGGCGTGGTGGACGGTTGTATCCCTTGTCCCTATTTAATGTTGGTAGCCCTCGTGGCCGAGATGAAACCGTGGGAAGATGCGGCGGACTGGGCCACTGCCTGGGAGGCAGAGGGGTAAGGGATGGTGGGCAGGTTGTAGCTAGAGACATAGTCTGCGGTCATCGACGATGTGTGTCAGTAATTCGCAAGGAGGGAATCTTTCCCCCGGGCACGGTGTTTTACGAGGAACCGCTTACCTTCCAGGCCATGCCCGGCATTGGCTCCAATCAGCGAGACAGGCGGTTTGGGTCCGGTGCTGGGTACTTTGGGACCACTCTTTGATTTAATACGCTAACCGAACAGAATTTAGGAACGGAGATATGCACATGC
>JAPULR010000100.1 GCA_027294635.1 Chloroflexota bacterium
ACCGCTGGTTCAGGGCAAAGAGGGCCACGACGGGCCCTCCCAGAGCCAGGCTGGCGTTAATAAAAGTAAACAACCCCCCAATGGGAACCGCGGCCAACCGTTCCCGGGAAAAATACCGGAATCTGCCGACTATAGCCAGAAATGCAGTCACAATTACCACGCCGGTCAGAGTTAAACTGAGTGCTCCCTCCGCCACCGATTTGGTGAACAACACCCCTAGAGGGATTCCCGCCGCGCCACCCAGTAAAAGGGCCAGTAGCGTTCCAGCGTTTATGTGCCTCCAAGAACGGAAGGCGACCACGGTAAAGAGAACGGCGGTAAGGACCAGGTTTATCTCCACCACCAGCCGAGGCTCAAGAAAAATGAGCAAGAATGGGGTCATGGTCATGGCGAACCCGAAGGCGACAACACCCGCTGCGGTGCTTACTATGAGCACCAGCAGTTGCAGAAACACAAACTGGGCGATGTTTACATCCAGCACCAACCAACTCCCTTTGAAGCCTGGGTAAGATTACCAGGGTTGGGCCTGGAGGGACAGGGCGTAAAATGCCCTGAGTCCAGCAAAATTCTAACTTCGCTATCTTCGCTGTAGACGTATTGACCATTCCTAAGGAAATCTTCTAAAATTAGTTCTTAAAATAGTTTTTAACGCTGTGAAGGGGACAATGCGGTTTCCACCGCTATAGAGAGCGGGGAAGAGGTGGAAGCCCCGCGCAAAGAGAGCCGCCACATCGCCCTGGAGCGGCCAGCCTGAACCTCAGTAAGGCTGGACGGGTTGCCCGTTATAGCATATAAGCGGCCCGATGACATCGGGCAAGAAGGGTGGTACCGCGGAACCAGTCCGTCCCTTCCACGGGGCGGACTCTTTTTATATCGGTAATTTGCTAATTTAGGGAGGCGTTAGGTCCCAGGAGGACTTAGAAATGATGCTCACCGGTGGCCAGATAGTGTGCGAGTCCCTCATAAAAGAAGGGGTGGATGTGATCTTTGGCATCCCCGGTGGTGCTATTTTGCCTCTATACCAGGACCTGCCGGACTATCCCCAGCTACACCATATCCTGATGCGCCACGAGCAGGGCGCTGCCCACGCCGCCGACGGCTACGCCAGGGCAACGGGCAAGGTGGGAGTAGCCTTCGCCACCTCAGGTCCAGGGGCCACCAACCTCATAACGGGTATTGCCACCGCTCATATGGACTCAGTACCCACAGTATTTATCACCGGCCAGGTAGCGCGAGCGGCCATCGGCAAGGACGCCTTTCAGGAGACCGACGTTACCGGCATAACTCTCCCCATCACCAAGCATAACTATCTGGTGATGAACGCTTCAGAGATAGCCGAGACCATCAAGGAAGCCTTTTACCTGGCCAGCACTGGCCGCCCAGGCCCTGTCCTGGTGGATATACCCAAGGACGTTTTTGTGGAGAAGGCTGAGTTCGAGTACCCGGAGACGGTGAACCTCCCCAACTACGACATGCCCCAGGAAGCCGATCCAGAGCAGGTCCAAGAGGCGGTCCAGCTCATCAAGGAGGCCCAGAAGCCCCTCATCCTGGCAGGCCACGGTGTCATCATCTCCCGGGCTTACGACGAGCTGATGGAGCTGGCGGAGAAGGCCCAGATCCCCGTTATAACCACGCTCCTGGGTATAAGCTCCTTCCCTGAAACCCATCCCCTTAGCGTTGGTATGCCTGGCATGCACGGCATGGCCTACGCCAGCCTGGCCATTAACGAAGCCGATCTGCTTCTGGGTCTGGGCATGCGGTTCGACGATCGAATCACGGGAAAGCTCAGTGCCTTTGCTCCCAACGCCAAGGTCATCCACGTGGAGGTCGACCCATCAGAAGTCCATAAAAACGTCAGGGCTACCGTGCCTCTTATAGGCGATTTGAAGAAGGTGTTGCAGCAGTTAGTCCCCGCTGTTGAGCCAAAATCTCACGAGGAGTGGGTGCAACGCATCGAGGAGCTACGGGTGGAACATCCGCCCATGCGGCCCAAGGTTACTGGCGAGCTGCGGCCCCAGTACGTAATACAGGCTTTGTCACAGGCTACCAACGGAAACGCGGTGATCGTCACAGGGGTCGGGCAACATCAGATGTGGGCCGCCCAGCACTACACCTTCACCAAGCAGAATAGCTGGATTACCTCCGGGGGCCTGGGGGCCATGGGGTTCGAGGTCCCGGCGGCTTTGGGCGCCCAGGTTGGCCGACCCGACGCCGTAGTGTGGTCCGTGGCCGGCGACGGCGGTTTCCAGATGACGATGTCCGAGCTGGCAACCATGGTAGAGAACAACATCCCGGTAAAGTTCGCCATTTTCAACAACCGATACCTGGGCATGGTGCGCCAGTGGCAGGACATCTTCTATGAAAAGAGCTACGTGGCCACTCACTACACAGGCAATCCAGACTTCGTGAAATTGGCTGATGCCTTCGGCATCTTCGGAACGCGGGTCACCAAAGAAGAAGAGGCTCTGCCTGCAATAAAGGCGGCAATGGAGTATCCTGGCCCGGCGCTAATAGACTTTGTTGTGGCCCAGGAGGAGAACGTCTACCCAATGATTCCAGCCGGGGGTACCATAGATCAGCTCATGGAAGAGCCCATAGAAGGACACGCCTGATGGCAGGACACGAATCAACCATAGTCGCCATGGTGCGGGACCGCCCCGGCGTCCTGAACCGCATCTCCAGCATGTTCCGACGCCGCAACTTCAACATCGTCAGCCTGGCGGTGGGCCAGTCAGAGCAGCCAGGAATGTCCCGCATGGCCTTTGTGGTCAACGGCGACGACGCCACGGTGGACCAGGTCATAAAGCAGCTGCGCAAGCTCATCGACGTGGCTACGGTCTCTCCCATAAGTGAAGAGACCATGATTTCTCGAGAGCTAGCCTTGATACGGGTCAACGCCAACGCCTCCAACCGCGCCGAGATCACCCAGATCGTGGAGATATACAGGGCCCATATTGTGGACGTAGCGCCCGACTCCCTAATTGTCGAGGTGACGGGGGACGAGGACAAAGTCCAGTCTCTCAAAAACCTCCTCTCAACCTTTGGCATCACGGAGATGATCCGTACAGGAAGGGTAGCGATGGTCAGGGGGATGGCTCAGGTTGCCTCCCAAAACGGTAGAACGGATATCACCTAGCCCGCTTAGATCCACGGCCCCTATCAGTCAAGGACAAGAAAGGACCCTCACATGGCAACGATGTATTACGAGAAAGACGCGGACCTCTCACTATTGGAGAACAAGACCGTTGGCATCATTGGATACGGAAGCCAGGGTCACGCTCATGCCCTAAACCTGAAGGACAGCGGTGTCGACGTGGTTGTCGGCCTCTACGAAGGCAGTTCCAGCTGGCCCAAGGCCCAGGAAGCGGGCCTTCAGGTAGCCACAGTGGCGGAGGCAGCCGAAAAGTCGGCCATCATCACCATGCTGATACCCGATACAACCCAGCCCACGGTTTACCGAGAGTCCATCCTACCGTACCTTAACAGCGGCAAGACCCTAATGTTCGCCCACGGGTTCAACATCCATTTCAATACCGTGGTGCCGCCGGCCACCATAGACGTGTCCATGGTAGCCCCCAAGGCGCCGGGGCACCGCATGCGGGAGGTATTCACCAAGGGTTCCGGCGTGCCGGCTCTTCTGGCCATACATCAGGACGTTTCGGGGAAGGCCCGGGACATAGGTCTGGCCTACGCCAAGGGCATCGGTTGTACCCGTGCCGGTGTGCTGAACACCACCTTCAAGGAGGAGACGGAGACTGACCTATTTGGCGAGCAGGCGGTACTTTGTGGCGGCGTCACCTCGCTCATCAAGGCTGCGTTCGAGACTTTGGTTGAAGCAGGGTACCAGCCTGAGTCGGCCTACTTTGAGGTCCTTCACGAGCTGAAGCTCATTGTGGACCTGATGTACCAAGGGGGCATGGGCTACATGCGCTACTCCGTCAGCGACACGGCGGAATACGGCGACTACTCCCGTGGTCCGCAGGTTGTGGATGCCCACGTAAAGGAGAACATGAAACGGGTGCTGACCGATATTCAGAACGGCACCTTCGCCAAAGAGTGGATAACGGAGAATGATGAGGGACGTCCCCGATTCAACAGGATGCGCCGGGAAGACGCCGAACACCCCATAGAGAAGGTCGGTAAGGAGTTGCGGGCCATGATGCCCTGGCTTAAGGAGCAAGTCTAGCATGACTGAGTCCAAGCCCGTACCCCCTACAGACGGTCGACCGTTAAATGTCTACGTCTGGTATGACTACATCTGACCCTGGTGTTACGTCGGCCTGGCCAGGCTCGACAGGTTAGCCGAGGAGTTCAATCTAAATGTGCAGGGCCGTGCCTTTTTCCTTAGGCCAGACATCCCGGAGGAAGGCAAGGTCAGAGAGCCAAGGCCTGGTGAAGAGGACGGACTTCTCGCCGAGCCCCTGCGGACCTACGCTGCCGAGGCGGGCCTCATAATGCGGCGACCCTCCTTAACTCCCTACACCATCCTCGTTCAGGAGGCCACCGAATACGCCCAGGAGCAGGGCCAATTCGACACCTTCCACCGTGCCGCCTACAAAGCCCTGTGGGAGGAGGACAAGAATCTGGGGGATATGACGGTAATTCAGGAAATTGCCGAGGGCTGCGGCCTTAACTGGCCCGAGATGTCCCACAGGCTGGAGTCAGGCCACTATCGCACGACGGTCCAGCAGCAGTATCACCAGGCCATGGACATGGGGATTCATGGCATCCCGGGATTCCTAATGGAAAACCTTCTGTTCACGGGAGCCCAACCCTACGATGTGTTCAAGATGGCTGCTAATCGGGCACTCAGCCAAATGGAAGAGTAAGGCATTTCCCCTTTTCAGCTTTCCTCTGGTTCAAAGGCCAATTCAGCTACGACGGATTGGATCTGATGGACCCTACGCCCAAAGAGGGGCGCATCAAGACGCCCGGCGCCGCAACACTCCACTAAAGGAATCTGGATAGCCTCCTCTAAAAGCCAGCCTACCAGGCAACGACACAACGGCGAGGATTGGTCGCAGCCGCAAGGGCTCCGCTGCCATGGCCAGCCAAACACCCAGTAATACCATCGGGAACGCCATTAGCAAAAATACCTTGCTCACCGCGCTTCTTATACTCTGCGCCATGGAAACAATAGGAGTGGTCAACCACAGCCAGGCATAGAATGCTAGCAGGACAGGGGGAATGATCGCAGCCGACCCCACGACGCGGCCAACTAAGATCAGGCCCTTGGCTAGGGAAATAAACGGGGTTAACAGCCCCAGGAAAAGGTAGCGTATTGTTAACAAGGATCGAACAGATATGCGGGTGAGCACTACGGAGGCGCCAAGCCGTACGGTGCGGTCGGCCCAAATTAGTCCTTTGGCCGGGTAGGCAACTGGGGCGGCTATCACCTTAAAAAGGGAGCGTCCGGCCAAGCCAAACCTCCGAACACCGGGCTGTGGCGTCGTTGAACCAGGCTGTTCAACGGGGCTGGTAAGTGGGATAAGCGCCTCGATGGGGTTTGCAGGTGGGATGGCCTCTTCAAGGTTCCGATGGCGTCTCACCTGGGACACTAGTTTTAACAGGTACCCATACGGGAGACTTGTGGTCATCCACACGGTACGCCCCGCTGAGGCCAGTGCTCCGGCCAGGCGAAGCACGAAGATAAAGGGGTAGCGCCCAACTGATACCGGCCGAGTAACCAGGAGAGTTGGCGATATCGGTACTCCCAGGCTTCTTTTGGGCGTAACAGCGTCCTTTAGCCTAACCAGATAACCATACGGGAGACTTGTAACCATCCAGATTGAGCTCACCACCGAGGCCAGTACTCCCACCGTGCGAACGACGAAATTGAGGGGGTATCGCCCTACTGATAGTGGGCCCTCCACTAGATGGGTTGGCGAAATCGATAGTCCCAGGCTTCTCTGGGGCGTAACAGCGTCCTTTGCCCTAATCAGATAACCATACGGAAGACTTGTAACCATCCAGATTGAGCTCACCACCGAGGCCAGTACTCCCACCGTGCGAACGACGAAATTGAGGGGGTATCGCCCTACTGATAGTGGGCCCTCCACCAGATGGGTTGGCGAAATCGATATTCCCAGCCTCGTCCGAGGCGTAACAGCGTCCTTTACCCTAAGCAGATAACCATACGGAAGACTTGTAGTCATCCACACAGAGCGCCCCGCTAAAGCTAGTGCTCCGGTCAGCCAAACCACTATTTTGATAGGCTGGCGAGCTATCGTTAACGGTCGTGCTACTACACGAGACAGCAGAAAGAGGGGTACCAGCCACAGGGCCCGTGCCGTTAGAAGGAACCCGCCGACTAGGTAGGCTAGGGGAACGGTTACAACCTTGGACACATCGTCCCGAATTCCTTGGCCTATCTCCTCAACGGTGTAGATGAAAGATGACACCATCCTTACGATCCTGTGATACCAGTTCGCCGGGTGAACATGGCTTCGTAGGAAGAACAACACCTTAAAAGGGAGGGTAACGGGTGTTAAGACCAGGCGTATAATACGATCCACCGAGCCTAGCAATCTAGAAAATCTGGACTGCGGGGCAAATCCTACCTGGATATCTTCGCTACTCGTATACACTTATGTCTAAATGTCTCTTGTTATTGCCACTCGTCGGGACAGTGCTTCGGTCCTTGTGTCATCTGTTGCTTGGTACACCAACGTCAGATATCAGATCGCCATTAAGCCGCTAACAGCCCCAGAGTTCCAATTGCGAACCCAGGGGCATCTGTGACCTTTTAGCTTATGTGAACTACTTCCCGTTCCTGGCTATCCATATTAAATTGTACGTCCACTCACGGACTTCTAACCACGTACATAAGTACCAGAGTGTCTAGGCCAATATGACGTTCCTCTCTCTATGCCCTCCTAAAGGAGCGGTAGCCAGCAATAAGGAGAGGGGTAGCAGCGATTCACTGGGTAGGGTTCTCACTAGACGCAGTTCCTCCGGCTGGCAGAACTCGTCACCTTCAGCGCCATACAAACCATAGACCCATAATCACTTTGACTGACGAACTTCTCTCCAGTAGACTGGGCTTCGTCCATGGCAGTGTGAGCACAAACAGGGGAAAAACCTGGCAACCGCCGACTCACCCCCAGCCACCGAGCCAAATCCCGACGGCTATCTGTGGATCAGCCACGGCGTGCTGCCCCTTCTTCGAGAGCTAGGGGTCTCCGATGACTCCATCAACACGCTTATGGTGGAAATCCCACGGCGCTTCTTTGAGGGAACGGGTCAATAAAACTACAAGGGGGACAAGGTCATGACCGAGCGTCGTGTGCCAACTAAGGAGGAAGTAGACTCCTACCTAAGGGACCGCCGCAACTGGGACCGCTGGGGCGATAAGGGAAGCGCCGGGGCTATAAACCTGATAACCGCGGAGAAGCGGTTGTCTGCGGTTCAACTGGCGAAAAAGGGTCGCACCGTATCCCTCAGCAGGCCCTTTCCGGTGACGCCCTCGATCGAGAACCCCAGGCCGGCCCTACACTACCTCTTCACTATCGATAGACAAGAGGGATGGGGATCGGCCCAGGACTTCTATGGAGTCTCCTACCACGGCACCGCCACCACCCACATCGATGCCCTCTGCCACGTCTGGATGGGAGACGGCATGTGGGACGGCCGTGACCATACCAAGGAGCTCACATTCACCGGAGCCCGGTACGGCTCAGTGGACGCCTGGAGCCAAGGTATCCTTACCCGCGGTGTGCTCCTGGACGTGCCAAAGCATCGCAACAAGCCCTACGTTACCCTGGAAGAGCCGGTCCACGGCTGGGAGCTAGAAGACATCCTCGGGGAGACGGGCATCACCCTGGAACCAGGCGACGCTGTGGCGGTGTACAGCGGCCGTGAAGCTTACGCCGAGGCCCACGGAAGCTGGGGTGGCGGCGAGGCCCGTGCGGGCCTACACGCCTCCTGCTTGCCCTTCATCCGAGACCACGACATAGCCATCCTGGTGTTGGACATGATGGACGCCGCTCCCAACGAATACGGAATTCCTCACACCGTCCACGGCGCTATCCCCGCCTATGGCGTTGCCCTCCTGGACAACGCCCTCCTCCAACCCCTGGCGGAGGTGTGCGCCGAAGAGGGCACATACGAGTTCATGCTAACGATAAACCCCCTGGTGGTTGTCGGCGGAACGGGCTCGCCGGTGAATCCCATCGCCATGTTTTAGCAAAAGCTGGCTACCCGAGGGTCGGAAGTAACAAGTCTAGGAACTCTAAAGTGCTGAACTGCTCCAGCTGTGCACAGTCCCTAAACTGAGGCCCAAGTCCTGGTTAGTATATTCCGCCAACGCTCTAGCTCCTTCCGTCCTCACCTTTGAGGTGCCGCCAATAGGCATCTGATAAACAGGCCTTATCTGTTCTTTGCCCGGCGGGAAGAGGCGAACTCCCCGATAACCCTCGGTCGGTTGCCCTGAAAGACGCGGGTGACCTCGCGCCCCCTTGACATATATCCTCTCTGTTATAGCATATATGTTCTATTACAAAGTGGAGTGCTCTATGCTAATCAAACACACCCCCGATACCTATGAAAAACTTCACATCCTGGGTGGGATGGCCGGTGACGATATTCTATCCCACCCAGGGGATGGGAGGGTCGGCAATGGATCACAGGCACCCTACTCCTCCCGAAAGAAGAATCCGATTCCCGGCGTCTACAGGGCGGCCATGCCCAACGGGAAATATATCAATCTGCTGAGGGTGATGTTCACCGACCTGTACTTGTCAATAACAACAACCATCCTCATGCGACCAGCAAGGAAATCACGTTGAGCCCGATCTCGTAGCGCGCTACGTTCGGGACGCTGAGCGATACATTACCGCACAAAAGATAAATAACGGATATCGACATATAATGTAAGGAACGGGGAGTGGCGCAGCATGGTAGCGCGCTACGTTCGGGACGTAGAGGCCCCGGGTTCGAATCCCGGCTCCCCGACCAGATAATGTTACGTTAACCGGGTAAATATGGCGAACAGACGCTTGGTAATGTGCTATACCCGCATACATTCGTTCAAAGTCTTGTCCTAGAATTCTTCTATTAAATCAGT
>JAPULR010000101.1 GCA_027294635.1 Chloroflexota bacterium
CCGGGGGGACTTCGGCGTCATGCGGTTCACCCTGGAGAACCGGCCCCACGAACGCAACCCTCGCACCAGTTACCTGGCGGTATTGTCGGTGCTGGAGACCCTGCGGGCGGCCTGCACACCTGGACCGCGGATCGGCACCTAACCTACCAGGTTTCAAGTTAGGCCTTCGCCGGTAGTTACGAGGAGAATGCAAGGCAAGGGGTTGGTTTTCAATGAAGCGAGTTAATCTTTTCTTGGAAGGCATCATTTGTATTAGGCAGAGTGACAGGCTTCCGACTCGCTCTGGTACTGCTCTATCTCAAGTCCTGTAGGGCATAAAATTGCGTATCCGCGTCTTAGGCGCCCACAACCTTGAAACCGCCGACACCAGGCACACCTGTTTCCTGGTCAACGAAAACCTGGCCATAGACGCGGGCAGCTTAATGACCTCCCTTAGCTCGGAAGAGAAAGACAGCCTCACAGCCGTCCTCCTGACCCATCGCCACTTTGACCATCTGCGGGATCTACCCAGCCTGGGCCTCGCTACTCAGGACAACGGCATTACCGTGGGCCTCTACGGACTTTCAGAGACCCTGGAAGCTCTTTCTTCACATTTGATGGACGGTCTCCTGTACCCCAATTTCATGCAGAGGCCCACGGCGGAACATCCCAAGTACCGCCTAAACTCGGTAGCCTCGGGACAGGTCTTTACGGTGGCTGGCCTGGACGCCAAGGCCATCGCGGTGCCCCACAGCGCCCACGCGGTGGGCTTCATTCTACGATCGGATCGGGGGGCCATAGCTTTTACCGGCGACACCGGCGGCGGTCTTGAGCCCTTCCTGTTGGACTCCTTTAAGCCCAGCTTGCTCTTTGTGGAAACTACCTTCTCAAGCAAAGAGGAGGATAGGGCCCGTAACGCCGGACACCTTACACCCTCGCTGCTGCGAGGAGAGCTGGCGGCGGCTCTAGGACGGGGCACGTCAATCCCAAGGATTATTGCGGTGCACATGGACCAGCGCCACGAAGGAGTCATCAGAAGGGAGCTAGGCGAGGTATCTGCCGACCTTGGTGTCGAGATAATCCCTGCGACTGAAGACATGGAGTTCCAGGTTTGAGTGTGAAGGGTCGGGCGCTGCGGTTCATCGTGGATGTGAACGTGGGGCGGCTAGTCACCTGGCTGCGAGCCATGGGCTATGATACCCTCTATATTCCCCAAATCGAGGACAATGATCTTATTCGCATCGCCTACAAAGAGGGTCGAACGGTGGTGACAAGGGATACCCACCTGGCGGAGCGAAGATTGGTGACTACGGGCCGGTTGAACCTGGTCCTCATCAGAGACCATGACCTTGAAGGTCAGATTCGCCAGCTAGCTCAGGACCTGGCCCTCACCTCCGATGGTGCCTTTAGCCTTTGTCTGCGGTGCAACGAAACTCTGACAAGCCTCCCCCGGGAAGAGGCGCGGCCTCGGGTGCCGGAATACGTTTATCGCACCCAGAAGGGGTTCGAGGAGTGCGCCCAGTGCCGGCGGGTGTACTGGCGGGGCACCCACTGGTCTAACATGCGTAAGGACCTTGCTCGAATACTGGAGGGGGTCCCATGAGTGCCAAGTCAGTCTTTGTATACGACTCCTCCCTTGGTCAGCACGTTTTGAGGCAGGACCACCCCATGAGGCCGATGCGACTGCAGTACACTCACGATCTGCTAGTCGCCTATGGGGCCTTTGAGGACCCTTCCCAGGTAGTGGCTCCGCGCCTCGCCACCGAGACCGAGCTGGCCAGCTTTCACACTCAAGAGTACATAGAGGCGGTACAGAGCTTCAGTCGCGGCGAAGGCCAGCAGGACCTGGCCCGTTTCAACTTCAGCACCATGGGGGACAACCCCGTTTTCTCCGGTATGTACCAGGCCGCTGCCTTGAGTACCGGCGCTTCGATGGTGGCGGCGGAGCTGGTGGCCCGGGACGAGGTGAAGACCGCCTTCAATATCTCCGGTGGGTTGCACCATGCCGCAGCGGGTCATGCCTCCGGCTTTTGCGTCTTCAATGACCCGGTGATCGCCATCAACCATCTGCTGGGCCAGGGGATGAAGGTGGCCTATGTGGACATCGACGCTCACCACGGTGACGGTGTGCAGGCTGCTTTCTATGACACTGACCAGGTGCTGACCATTTCCACCCATGAGTCGGGTCAGTTTTTGTTTCCAGGCACCGGGTATGCTGACGAGATTGGGTCTGGGAAAGGGAAGGGATATGCGGTTAATGTTCCCCTGTTCCCTTATACCGGAGACGACATCTATCTGTGGGCCTTTGGAGAGGTGGTTATCCCCCTGGTGAAGGCCTACCAGCCCGACGTGTTGGTGACCCAGCTAGGCATTGACACCCATTTCAAGGATCCCATCACTCACCTGAGGTTGACCTCCAGGGCTTTCAGCCGGGCGGTGCAAGACTTTGCCGATCTGGAACTTCCCTGGGTGGCCTTGGGCGGAGGCGGCTACGACCTGGGGGCTGTGGCTCGGTGTTGGACCCTGGCTTACGGGGTGATGACCTCCAGGGAGTGGCCCCAGGAGATACCACCCGATTACGCCGCCAAGTACGACCTCCACCAGCTACGGGATGATGATGAGGTGGAGCCACCCGCGAAGGACCTGCAAGAGCAGATCAGCGGCTACGTTCAAACCTCCGTTGAGACCGTAAAACGGTTATTATTCCCCATCCACGGCCTGTCCTAAGTGTGTTGGAGAGCCTACTACTATGATGGTTCAACAAGCCTGTCCTGAGCTCGTCGAAGGGCTCACCATGTGCGAAAAGAAATTTTCGGCCAGCACAGGGGAAATAATCCCGCTCACCCATGCTAGCACTTCCCGCTCACCCTGAGCAGAGATGCACCCCCTTCGCGTTCTATTCCACCCATGTCATGCTGAGTCCCGATGAATCGGGACGAAGCATCTATTTAAGGGTCTGGAATTAGATGCTTCAGTCGTCCTCTCGACTTGTCCCGATAACGGGACTTAGTCGGGACATCGGGACTCCTTCAGCATGACACGCGAAGGCTCCAGATATCCGCCGTATGCTGCGCTTTGAGGGAGGTTGCCGCCTGCTCATGGTTCGACGGGCTCACCATGAGCGAGCTAGCCCTCCTCAGGCCTGTGTATCCCTACGTATCGGACAAATAGAAAGGCTTCCTTAAGCTTAAGGAAGCCTTCTCATTGGTCTGGGCGGCTGGCAGGAGTTATTCGGGCTTGTTATCTATATCTAACAGTGCCTTTGCCTTGTTAACTATACCCTGCTCTTCGCAGTCTCTAAAGGTGGAGTAGATAGCCCAGTCCACCGCCTTCATCTTCCACTCCTCGCAGCCGGGGTCCTTCTTACATCGTTCCCTAAGATCGACGTACCATTCGAGCCGATTCAGGAAATGGGACCGGAGTTGTATGCGGCTGACTCTGGGCTTACCGGTTCCCTTTGATCTTTTAGTTCTTACTGCGTTTTTGTCCGATTGATCAGCTGAGGAGGTCATGTAGAACCTGCCTATCCACTACTTTGAGGGTCTTTAGGACCTGTTCATTACTATTATACCAGGAGGTTCAATCATGCTAAAGTCCCTAAGGTACCAGCTTAGTTCACTTCTTTGAACTCCCCCTCTACTGTGCCCTCACCCTGGTCCTCTGGTGCTTCCTCTCCGGCGGCTTCCGGGCCTTCGGCAGAGGCTCCGTTGGCCTGAGAGTAGACGGCTTGTCCCAGCTTCTGGAGCGAGGTGTTAAGGTCCGTTATGGCGCTCTGCATGCTGGCAACGTCGTTGGCTTCAATGGCGGCCCGGAGAGGAGACAGCTTGTCTTCCACCTCCTTCTTCAGGTCCTCGGTCACCTTGTCGGCGTGCTCTTGAAGCAGCTTTTCGGTGGTGTAGACCGTGTTGTCCGCCTGGTTACGGGTCTCCACCTCGGCCCTTTTGCGTTGGTCTTCCTCGGCGTGGGCCTGGCTGTCTTGGACCATCTGCTCTACCTGCTCATTAGTGAGGCCGGAGCTGGCCTGGATGACGATTTTCTGTTCCTTTCCCGTCCCCTTATCCTTGGCTGAAACGCTGAGGATGCCGTTGGCATCTATGTCAAAGGTGACTTCAACCTGGGGCGCTCCCTTAGGGGCGGGTAAGACACCGTCCAGGATGAACCGCCCAATAGACTTGTTGTCGGCGGCCATGGGCCGCTCGCCCTGGAACACGTGGATCTCCACGCTGGTCTGATTGTCGGCGGCGGTGGTAAAGGTCTCACCCTTGGAGGTGGGTATAGTGGTGTTGCGGGAGATGAGGGGAGTGGCAACGCCACCCAGGGTCTCCAGGCCCAGGGTAAGGGGAGTAACGTCAAGGAGCAGCAGGTCCTGGACGTCGCCCTGGAGTATTCCGGCTTGAAGCGCCGCGCCCAGGGCAACCGCTTCGTCGGGGTTGACGCTTCGGCTGGGGTCCTTGCCGAAGATGGATTTGACCTTTTCCTGGATTATTGGCGCCCGGGTCATGCCCCCCACCATGATTACCTCATCGATCTGCGAGGCGCTAAGGTCCGCGTCCTTGAGGGCCTGGCGACAGGGCTCATCGGTCTTGTCCACCAAATCAGCTACCAGTTGCTGAAACTGGGCCCGCGTCAGCGTCTTAAGCATATGTTTGGGGCCAGTGGCGTCGGCGGTGATGAAGGGTAGGTTTATCTCTGTCTGAAGAACGCTGGACAGCTCTACCTTGGCCTTCTCCGCCGCTTCCCGCAGGCGCTGGAGGGCCATACGGTCCTGTCCCAGGTCGATGCCCGTCTCCTGTCGGAACTCCTTAATTAGCCAGTCCATAACCCTCTGGTCGAAATCGTCTCCGCCCAGGAAGGTGTCGCCGTAGGTGGCCTTAACCTCAAAGACACCGTCGCCCATCTGTAGGATGGAGATATCGAAGGTTCCTCCACCCAAGTCATAGACTGCGAGGGTCTTGTCGCCCCCATCCTTGTCCATACCGTAAGCCAGGGCTGCGGCGGTGGGCTCATTGATGATGCGCAACACCTCCAGGCCTGCTATCTGGCCTGCGTCCTTGGTGGCCTGGCGCTGGGCGTCGTTAAAGTAGGCTGGCACCGTGATAACGGCCTGGCTTATCTTCTCTCCAAGCTTGGCCTCGGCGTCCTGCTTGATTTTCTGCAGAATCATGGCCGAAATTTGGGGTGGAGCGTACTCTTTGCCCGCCATCTCCACATAGGCGTCGCCGTTGGCTGCCTTTACTATCTTGTAAGGCAGCACCTTGGCTGCCTGCTGGGTCTCTGGGTCTTCGTGCTTCCGACCCATAAGACGTTTCACGGAGAAGATGGTGTTCTCCGGATTAGTGACGCCCTGGCGCTTGGCCATCTGGCCCACGTATCTTTCGTTGGAGCGGGTGTTCACCGCTACCACCGACGGGGTTAAGCGGCTGCCCTCGGCATTCTCCACCACGATGGGTTCTCCCGCCTCCACCACGCTTGCCACCGAGTTGGTAGTGCCCAGGTCAATCCCCAGGACCTTTGCCATGTTTAACTCTCCTTCTCTTCTGAGTAGCTTTCAGTTTTTGTTTTGCTTTTTGCAGCTTTGGTGTTTTTGGCCACGATTACCTGAGCAGGTCTGAGTACCCGTCCCTGAAGTTTGTAGCCATCACGGACCACCGACATGACCTGCCCGTCCTCATGGTCGGCACTTTCCTGCTGGGCCAAAGCTTCATGCTCAGACGGATCGAAGCTTTTCCCCTCGGCATCTATCTGTGTAACACCTTCGGAGTCCATTAGAGAGTGAAGCTTGCGGTGAATCAGGCGAAACCCCTCCAACCACGGCTCCGGGGTTTCGCTGTTGGGCGTCTGGTCCAAAGCCAGGTTGAAATCGTCGAGGATGGGAAGCAGCCTCACCAGGAGACGGCTGTTGCCATATTTGAGCAGGTCATTTCGCTCCGCTTCGGCGCGGTTGCGGTAGTTTACGAGGTCGGCTTGAGCCCGTTGGAGGGTGCTCTTTAACTGCTCCTTCTCCGACTTCAGGGCCTCCATCTCCTCTTCCGGGGTTACGGAAGGGATGGCTTCCTTCCCGTTGTTCTGTTCTGGTTCCACGTTGTTTTGCTGCTCCATAGATGTTCCTTTGGAACTCCAGGCCTATATATTAAAAGGTAAATTAAGCTGTTTAAAGAGGCGCTTCATCTCCCTCTCCATGATGGCGTCCATAGCCTGAACCCTATCGTGAAGACTAATCCTCTGGTGCATCTCCAGAAGTTGCTCCAGCAGGTTAAGGATAAACTCCACACCCGCCAGATTCATCCCCAGGTTGGTCTCAATATAGCGGATAAGTCGCAGCTTCTCCAGGTCTTCGTCAGAGTAGAGACGTAGCATTCCCACGGTGCGGGAGGGACTCACCAGCCCCAGCCTCTCGTATTTACGGAGGGTCTGGGGGTGCATCTCAAGGAGCCTGGCGGCGACACTGATGATATAAACGCCTTGGACTTCCTGGTCTCCAGAGTCACCCCCTTTACGGGGGCTCTGTTGCTGCGGCTCTAAGGCCAGATCGTCCGGTCTAGCCTTAATGGGGATCGGCTCCACGGCCCCTTGCCGCTGCTCTTCCCTTTGCTGGTTAACTCTTCTGTCTCTCTGCACCATGACCGACACCATTTAGTATGTGTATATACTAAACCTTGACATGATCTATGTCAAGCTATATAATCCGATCGAGCTTATCAAACGTATACTATTAAAGCTCAAACAAGGGAAATAAAATGCTGCTGCTAAAGACCTGCCCCCGATGTCACGGGGATCTGCAATTGAGAAGCGATATGGCCGGGAAATACCTCAGCTGCATTCAGTGCGGCTATACCCGGGACTACCTCCGCAAGCCTGTAATGACGGAGGAGAAATCTAAGGTGTCGGACAGAGGAAAGGGCGTCGAAGCTGGTGCTGTCTAGCCTTGGGTTCCTGGAGGTGAATTTTCGGTTGCTACACCTCCATCTCTTTGAGGTCGTCGGCGATAATGAGGTTGGCCTCCGTTAGGGACTGCACCTCCTCGGGCCGGTGGCCTGGGGCTATCTCCCGCATCAGCAAGCCCTTTTCCGTGACCTCAAATAGGCCCAGGTCCGTCGCTATTAGTTTTACCACGCCCTTGGCCGTGATAGGTAGGGTGCACCGTTTAAGTAGTCGGGGCTTGCCGTCTCTGGTGGTGTGCTGCATGGCGATAAACACCCGTTTGGCCCCCACGGCCAGGTCCATGGCCCCCCCGATGCCGCCGCCCTTTCTACCTTCCGTCTTCCAGTTGGCGAAGTCACCGTTCTCCGCCACCTCGTAGGCCCCCATCACCGTGAGGTCCAGCATTCCGCCGCGGATGATGGCGAAGGAGTCCGCGTGGTGCACGATGGACGCCCCGGGGACAAGGCTCACGTACTGCCCTCCGGCGTTAACAAGCTGCAGGTCCTCATCTCCCCTGGGGTAAATAGAGCCGTAGCCGATAACGCCGTTCTCCGAGTGGTAGATGATCTCTCTGTCGCCCTGGTCGTAGTTGGAGCACAGGGTGGGTATGCCGATGCCCAGGTTCACCAGCCAGCCGTCCTGGAACTCCTGGGCCAGGCGGTTGGCTATCTGCTGGCGGCTAAGCTTCGTCTTCTGCACCATATTCTCCTTATGAAACCCTTCTTTGCCTAGTCTCTGTAAACGGCCTCTTCCCAGATTCCGTCCTCAGGGATGTGGACCACCCGGTCCACGCATATGCCGGGGGTGTGTACCTGGTCCGGGTCCATGGTGCCCAGATCCAGGATGTCCTGCTCCACCTCAACGATAGTGGTGCGGGCCGCCATGGCCATAATGGGGTTGAAGTTGCGCTGGGACAGACGGTACTGAAGGTTGCCGAAGGTATCGCTCCGGTAGGCACGAATGAAGGCGTAGTCGGCGTGGAGGGGGTACTCCAGGATGTACTCTTTTCCGTTCATGACCCGGTGCTCCTTGCCCTCAGCCATCTCCGTGCCCACACCTGTGGGAGTGTAGAAGGCCCCGATTCCCGCGGCGGCGGCGCGAATGCGCTCGGCCAGGGTACCCTGGGGCACCAGTTCCCCGTCGGCGGCGCCGTCGTTATATAGCTTCTCGAAGGCCGTAGCTTGAGACGGATGGGGAGAGGCGGTGAAGGAGCAGACCACCTTCCTTACCCTGCCCGCTTCCACAAGTCTTCCCAGGTCCATTCGATGGTCGAAAGGTCCCGCTCCCGGATGGTTGGAGATGGCCGTTAGCTCCTTAGCGCCCTGGCGCAGCAGGGCGGCGATGAGGTTGCGGGGTGTCCCTGGGCCGGCGAAGCCCGGTATCATGATGGTGGAACCGTCGGGGATGTCTGACACCACCTCGTCGAAGCTGCCGTAGACCTTGTTTCGCATTAAGGGTTCTTCTTCCTGAGCGTGTGGTCGTCTAGATATTACCCCAGATGAGGGCTTTGCGCCACGCCTCAGGCGGTTGTACGCGGGGCATAGAAAGGGCCAGGTAAGTTGACGTGCCATTTGTCACTAATAAGGGGGCAAATCGTACTCAAAATGACGGGAACAGTGGACTCTTACCCTGACCCACATCTATAAGAAAGAAGGGGTAGATTCTACCCTATTACTAGGGCACAATGGCACCTACCGATGTTTACTCTCGATATTGGAGGACCCATGACACAGTCGCCGTACGTCGGCGCCGTCAGAGCGCCCGACTTTCCCGATGGCCTGGACTGGCTCAACACAGAGCGGCCCATCAGCCTGGCGGACCTAAAGGGCAAAATAGTCATCCTTGACTTCTGGACCTACTGCTGAATCAACTGCATGCACCTCTTTCCGCAGTTGCGGAAGCTGGAGAAGAAGTACGAGAAGGAGCTGGCGGTCATCGGCGTCCACTCGGCAAAGTTTCCCACGGAGCAGGAGACGGAGAGCGTGCGCATGGCCATCCTGCGCTACGAGATAGGCCACCCGGTCATTAACGACAGCCAGTTTAAGGTATGGAAGTCCTACGCCTGCCGCGCCTGGCCCACCATTATGTTTCTCGACCCTGAGGGTCGGGTGATTGGGAAGCACGAGGGCGAGATACCCTACGATGCCTTTGACCGGCTCCTGGAGGAGATGGTCAAGGAGTACGACGCCAAAGGGCTTATGGATCGGCGGCCCCTGGACTATAGGCTGGAGTCCCTCGAGGGGGCACCCCTCTCCTTCCCGGGCAAGGTCCTCGCCGACGAAGCATCGGGAAGGCTTTTCATCTCCGACTCCAACCACAACCGCATCGTCCAGACTACCCTGGAGGGAGACGTGGTCCAGACCATCGGCGGCGTCACGCCAGGATTCCAGGACGGGGACTTTGTGCTTGCGGCCTTTGACCATCCCCAGGGCATGGCCCTCGAGGGCGATTTTCTGTACATAGCGGATACCGAGAACCACGCCATCCGAAAAGTAGACCTTGCTCAGGGCTACGTGGAGACCCTGACGGGGACCGGGCAGCAAGGGCCCTTCGGCAACACTGGGGGCAAGCTAAAGGACTCCGCACTGAACTCACCCTGGGACCTGACGCTTCACCAGGGTGTGCTGTACATCGCCATGGCTGGACCCCACCAGCTATGGTCCCTGGCCCAGTCGGAAAACCGGGTGGCTCCCTATGCCGGCAGCGGTCGAGAGGACATCGCCGACGGCCCTTTGTCCTCGGCGGCCCTGGCCCAGCCCAGCGGTATCACCAACGACGGCCATAAGCTCTACTTTGCGGACAGTGAGACCAGCTCCATTCGAACGGCGGACCTCGACCGCAACGGGCGCGTGAACACCATTGTGGGGCAAGGGCTGTTCGAGTTTGGCGACGTGGACGGCACAGGGCCCGAGGTGCGACTGCAGCACCCCCTGGGTATCTGCTGGCACGACGGCGTCCTCTACGTGGCCGACGCCTATAACCACAAGATAAAGAAGGTCTACCCCAACACCCAGGCGGCAATGACCTTCCTGGGGACGGGGGAGCGTGGGTCCCAGGACGGTCCGGGCAATGAGGCCACTTTCTATGAGCCGGGCGGCGTCTCTGTAGCCAGCGGCAAACTATATGTCGCCGACACCAACAACCACGCCATCCGAGTGGCGGACCTGGCCACAGGGAAGGTTACAACGCTGGTCATCAGAGGGCTATAAGTAAATTCACCCCGTTGCTATGTCGATTTCGGGATAAGCCATTCGTTGTACTAACGAGGCCGGTAAGAATTCCGAGCCATCATTTAAATTAGGAGGAGTTCCAATGCGGTACCTAATGCTGATTTACGCCGACGAAAAGACGATGGCAGGGGTGTCACAGGAAGATATGAAGGGCGTTCTGGATGCCTGGTTCAAATACACCGACGACTTCCAGAAATCGGGCAAGATGCTGGGAGGCGAGGCCCTCCAACCAACTCCCACTGCCACCACCGTTCGGTATGCCAACGGCAAAACCGTCACCTCCGACGGCCCCTTTGCTGAGACCAAGGAGCAGCTGGGCGGCTACTACGCTATCGATGCCACGGACCTGGACGAGGCCATAGAGTGGGCCTCCAAGATGCCTATCCCTGTCGGCTCTGTAGAGATTCGACCTATCATGGAGTTTAACTAACGCGGCTTTCCTGATCTTGTCCGTCTCTTCTTATGGAGAGGCGGGCGGGATCAGGCCCTAGATGATGCAAACCTTGCAGCGGACCCATAGCGCGATAGAGAATCTCTTCCGCGAGGAGTATGGGCGCATAATCGCCACCCTGATTCGCTCTCTGGGGGACTTCGACTTAGCCGAGGAGGCCATACAAGAAGCCCTGACCGTGGCCCTGGAACGCTGGCCAAGGGATGGCGTTCCGCGAAATCCGGGAGCATGGATTACCACTACAGCTCGTCGCAAGGCGATAGACCGGCTGCGCCGGGACAGGGTGGGAGCTGGAAAGTACCAGATACTTATACAAGATGCGCCCAACGAGTATGAAATGCTGGAAGATTTCGATGAGTCCTCTCTCCAGGATGACCGCTTGCGGTTGATCTTTACCTGCTGCCACCCGGCCCTAAATCTGGAAGCCCAGGTAGCCCTGACCCTACGGACCCTTGGAGGCCTGACTACCTCGGAGATCGCCAGGGCCTTCCTTATTCCTGAGCCCTCCATGGCCCAGCGCCTTGTCAGGGCTAAACGTAAGATTAGAGATGCCAGGATTCCCTATCGTGTGCCGCCGGACCCACTGCTGCCAGAGCGGCTTAACGGGGTGCTGGCAGTGACGTATCTGGTGTTCAACGAAGGCTATTCCGCTACAGAGGGAGAGGCCCTCATCCGTCAGTCCCTCTGTAACGAGGCTATCCGTCTCGCGCAGGTCCTACGTCAGCTGATGCCCGATGAGCCGGAGGTGCTGGGGCTGTTGGCGCTAGTGCTGCTTCAGGACTCGCGCCGGAGGGCCAGGGTGGGGCCGGCAGGTGAACTGGTGGTGCTGGAAGAGCAGGATAGGGATCTCTGGGACCAGTCCCAGATCGCAGAGGGAGCTGCTCTGGTGGAGCAAGCCCTGAGAGCCGCCCGCCCGGGGCCCTACCAGGTACAGGCGGCTATCGCCGCCCTTCATGGGGAGGCCAAAACCCCTGAGGACACAGACTGGGCCCAGATTGCGGCCTTATATCGTACACTGCTGCGAATCAGTCCGTCACCCGTCATCGAGCTAAACCACGCCGTGGCTGTGGCGATGTCTGAAGGACTGGAAGAGGGCTTGCGTTTGACAGATAGGCTGGGGGAGTCGGGCCGACTGGACGGCTACCACTTGTACCATGCCGCCCGTGCGGACCTGCTTCGGCGGCTAGGAAGAAACCACGAGGCCGCCGACGCTTACAGAGGCGCCCTTGCACTGGCCACCAACGAGATGGAGCGGGCCTACCTGCAAAAGCGGTTGGGGGAGGTGGGCGGCGGTTGAGCCCGGCGCTAAGAGCGATGTGTGGATTACCAACACAGGTCAAATCTAGGGATGAGGCTTAGTAGTTTTTCACCGTCAGGATAGCGAGGAGTCCGTCACTATTCAAGCAACGTTTATCCGGCTGCTACGCCTTCACGGGCCAACAGCTCATGGAGCTGGGTCAGGGTCTGACCGTACTCCTCCAGCGAGAAGCCGTCCACGTACTCTTTGACCTCGCCGGTAAAGCCGTCCACCACCCCCATGTCGACGCACTTCTTCACCCATCCGGCCTCCTCCTCCACGGAGGGGAGAAGGTTTTTGCCCGCCAGCTTTGACAGGGCCGCCACCAGGCCCCAGCCTCCCCAGTTGGAGACGCTGGTGATAATTAGGTGCTCGCAAGGCACCGCCGCGGGCTCCTTTGGCAGCTTGGGGAAGGTCGAAATGGCCTCTTCCAGCAGACCCATGCCAATCTCGTTGCCGCCATCGCCTACTCCCACGGTGTGCTCATGGAGACGGAACAGGGTGTCTATCTTGGCGGTGTGCTCCGACACATCCACCGACCGCATGTTGCGGTATATACCATCCTTGGAGGGGCTGCACCGCTCGATGGATATAAGGAGGGCGGGGTTAAGTCGGTCCAGCAGCTTCTTGGCAAAGGCCTCGCTTTCTGGAAGGTCGGCTATGGGGAACTCCACCACCTCGGTGTCAGGGCCCGCCAGAGCCTGCATCACTGGCTGGCAGTAGCGGTCTGTAACGTAGACCACTTGTCGGTCCAGGGCCTCCAATGCCTTGCCTATGGCCAGGGCTCCTGGTGGACCGTCGGTTTCCACGGCGTTGCCGTAGAGGATATAAAAGCCGGTGGTGATTAAGGTGGTGCCGTGATGGTCCAGAACGTACCGGGCTGCCTGGGTGCAGTAGTCCGACGGCAGGAAGGGTCTAAGGGCGGATACTCCCCGTTGGTCCTTCTGTAAAATGATGTCCTCTATAGTAGCTTCGGCCATAGTCTGCCTTCCACACCAGAAGATTTGTTCCTATAGGGCCGCCAGGTCCGTGTCCCGCATGTCGGTAATGAACATGTGTCCCGGCGCGTGGGTGATCATGAAAGGAGGCTTAGACTCGAGGGCCACCGCCTGGGGAGTGACGCCGCAGGCCCAAAAGACGGGGACCTGGCCTTCCTTGAACTCGGCGAGGTCGCCGTAGTCGGGCTGGCTAATGTTCTGGATGCCTATGGCCGCGGGGTTGTCTATGTGCACCGGCGCGCCGTGGGCTCCGGGGAAGCGGGAGGTCACCTGCACGGCACGCACCACCTGCTTTTGGTGGATGGGCCTCATGCTCACCACCATAGGGCCGGAGAAGACGCCGGCGGGGACGGTATCTATGTTGGTGACGTACATAGTAACGTTTTTCCCCGTCTCCCAGTGCCACAAGGGTATACCGGCCTCCACCATTGCCGACTCGAAGGTGAAGCTGCAGCCCAGGAGGAAGGATACCAAGTCGTCCCTCCACAAGCTCCCAATATCCGTTACTTCGTCTACCAGTTGCCCGTCTCGGAATACGCGGTATCGAGGCACGTCGGTGCGGATGTCCGCTCCAGGAGATGTAAGTTTCGGTTCAAATTGCCCAGGCTCCATGACCTCCAGCAGGGGGCAGGGTCTGGAGTTCCGCTGGCAAAAAAGAAGGAAGTCGAAGGCCTGGGCTTTTGGCAGAATCACCAGGTTGGCCTGCACGTAACCTGGGGCCAGGCTTCCCGTGACGCCGTTGTACTCGCCGTGGCGGATGAGGTGCCGTATTTCCGACGGAATGCGGGGCAAGGTCTGCGTGCTCACTGTTCCCCCCGTAAAAGCTAAGGTAATCTTAGTATAGATTGCTTCGCCATTAATACTTGCTGGGGTTGAACCATTTGCTGGAACGCTTCAATCCCTGGGCTACGGCCTCGTAGCACTCCCAAATACGTTTGGAAGGAGGCCTACCGGCTTCTCGGTTGGAGATGATCCAGTAGCCGTCGGGAAAGGCCATGACCTCAACGTCCACCCCTACTTGAATTAGAAGCCTTTTCAGGGCTTCGTCGCTGCTCATAGGCTCCAGGTCAACGGGTTCAAGCTCATTTTGCCACGTCACGTCCACGGCGCGCCCCAGGCTACCTAAAGACCTGAGCCGTTTGGAACGAAACTTAAGGATTGGCTCCGATATCTTGAGGTTGGGGTCATAGATGCCATACCAGATGCGATAGTAGAAGGGCTGACCTGGCGCACGGAAGAAGAATAGGTCGCCGGGTCTGGAAGACCGGTAATTCCCCTGGACCACGTTGGCCCAGTCCAGCTCTTGGTTGTGTATGTAGATCAGCCCCATGGAGTACTCTCGGGGCTCTCGAAACAGCTCCTCCGGCTGTCCCTTCTGAGCCAACTGGGCGGCTACACCTATGGAGTTAAGATGGGCGCAGAGGTTCTGGCACCTCCGTTGAGGAGATCTTAGCCGCAGGGCACCTAGAAATCCAGCCAATACTCCACCTCACTTATGGGAAGATTATACCTCTAACGGTTCATTGGTCAAAGGCGGGTTGTTTAATCCTTGACACTCCTCTTACCAAACCCTAGAATTGCTCCCGACCGACCGACTGGTCGGTATGATGAAAAGGTTCACGTTGCTCTGCTACGTGGGTCGGCTGGTTGCATGGGTTTAATTAAACTGGAGTATGCGGTCAAATTAGATGCATTGAGCCCCACGGAATGTGCAATTCCGATGGTTCTGAAAACGATCGTCTCCTGCGAGCAGTGTTCTAGCCTATGAAAACTAGGCCTACCGCCCGAGACAGGATCATGGAGGCGGCCGAGGTCGTCTTCGCCGAGAAGGGCTATCACGACACCGCCATGGACGAGATCGTGCGGCGTACCGATATGTCCAAGGGCGGGCTCTACTTCCACTTCCCCAGCAAGGAGCGGCTCTTCTTCGCCGTTATGGACCACCTGGGGAACAGGCTGGCCGAGCGGATTAACGCCAGCATAGCCCAGGAGAGTGACGCCATTGCCCGGTTGGAGATTGCCCTCACTACCGTTCTGGAGAGCCTGGGGAAGCGGCGTAGGTTGGCCAAGTTGCTGCTGGTACAGGGCTACAGCATGGGCAACGCCTTTGAGAAGAAGCGTATCGAGACCTACTCTCGATTCGCCTCTCTTATCAAGGACAATCTGGACCTGGCGGTGGAGGAGGGCTCCATACCCCCCATAGATACCGAAATCGTTTCACACCTTTGGGTGGGAGCCGTCAACGAGGTGCTTATCCGGTGGCTCTACACCGGCAAGCCGGCGCCCGTCAAGGAGGCCCTCCCCGTGTTGAAGAAGATTCTCCTCAGGGGCGTAGGCGTGGAGGCAAAGGTTAGTATTGGAGGGTAGCTAGCATGGCTTATGCAGAGGTACACCAGGGAATAGCCTTTGCCGATAGGTCCCTTATTCCCATATGGGAGAAGGTACAGGATGGAGAGCGACTTTCTTTTGACGACGGCGTGCGTATCTTCCAGACGGAGGACTTTGCAGCGGTGGGTCGTATGGCGGACCATGTAAAGAGCCAGCGGTGGGGAGACAAGGCCTTTTTTGTGTTGAACCGGCACATCAACCCCACCAACATCTGCGTCCTCTCCTGCAGTTTCTGCGATTTCGCCAAGAAGAAGGGTGATGTCGACGCCTACGAGATGAGCATGGACGACATACTGGGCCTGCTGGATGAGGAGATTCGCGAGGCCCACATGGTGGGAGGACACCATCCCGACTGGCCCTTTGAGCATTACGAAAACATCGTTAGGACGATGCATCAGCGTTTCCCCACCTGCCAGATAAAGGCCTTTACCGCCTCAGAGATCGACTACTTCTGGCGCCGTTGGAAAATTCCGCCGGAGGAGTCCCTGGCCCGGCTCAAGGCGGCGGGCCTTCAGTCCATGCCCGGTGGCGGGGCCGAGGTCTTCTCCAGCCGAATGCACAGACTGCTGTACCCTGGCAAAGCCACTCCGGAGCGCTGGCTGGAGATACACCGTATCGCCCACAACATGGGGATTCCTTCCAACGCCACCCTCCTTTACGGCCACGTAGAGACCCTTGAGGAGCGGGTGCACCACCTTGAGCTGCTACGGGAGCTTCAGGACGATACTGGAGGGTTCCTAGCCTTTATCCCCATCGAGTATCAGACCGGGGAAACTCAGCTAGTCGCTCGCCAGGCCTCCCCCTTTGATGACCTGAAGACCATCGCCGCCGCCAGGCTTATGCTGGATAACTTCCCTCATATCAAGGCCTACTGGATCACTATCTATGAGGCGACGGCCTCCATCGCCCTCAACTTTGGCGCCGACGACACCGACGGCACCATCGGTCGCGAGAGGATATCCCACGCCGCCAAAGCCGCCAGCCCCATTGGCCTCACCCGAGAGCGAATGATCAACCTAATTACCGACGCGGGCAAAGTGCCCGTGGAGCGAGATGCGCTGTACAACGAGATTCGTGTATATGAGAATTAGATTAGGCCAGATTCCCTATCTCAACTCTGAGGTCTTCTACTACGGGATGGCCTCAGAAGATGTTGATCTGGTACCCCTGGTGCCCAGGGCCCTCTCCTCTGCTGCCTTAGAGGATAGGGTGGATGCCGGCCCCATTCCCCTGGTGACCTGTTTTGACCTGGAGGATAGGTTCGAGCCCCTGGGCGATTACTGCATCGCCACCGTGGAGCGGGCCCGCAGCATTCTGCTCTTCTCCCAAAAGCCCATCGAGGAGCTGGGCGGAGCGGTGGTGGGAGTCTCAGGCGAAACCTCAACCTCGGTCCGACTTATGAAGGTCCTGCTGAGCCACAGGTTCAACGTTGAACCCCGGAGCTACGTCTCTTTGGAGGAACCCAGAGATGCCTTCCTCCTGATAGGCGATGAAGCGCTGCGGAACCGGAACGGCGTACCTGCCTACCCCTATCAATACGACCTGGGCCAGGAGTGGCACCGTTGGACCGGGCTGCCCTTCGTCTTTGCCCGGTGGGTTGTGCGGCGGGATTTAGACCGTGAGACCGCAGCCCGCCTGGATAGTCTGCTAGCCCGGTCGGTGGAGAGGGGTCTTGCCCAGGTGGAGACCATCGCCGAGGCCAGGCGTGACCTGGCCATGAGCCGCGCTGAGATCGTCGAGTACGTACGCAGCTTCCACTACCGCCTCGGAGCCGAGGAGTTGAAGGCTATAGACAGGTTCAGGGAGTTGCTGGCATTGGAGGGCAGGACTCTAAACGCCCGACACTTGGCAGCTGTATCTGAAGAAATCTCATCTCCTCCCCCCTTGCGGGGGAGGATACACAGTTGATGCTGTGACAACCGGGTAAGAGGAGCTAGCTAATGTTGGACGTCATCAGAAAAAAGGCTGAGGCCGGGGAACGCATCACCAAGGAAGAAGGTCTTTATCTCCTTCAAGAGGCCAACATGTTGGACCTGGCCCCCTTGGCCCAGGAAGTGCGTTACCGCCACAACCCTGAGCGAGTGGTGACCTTTGTCATCGACACCAATCTCAACTACACCAACGTCTGTGACGCCTACTGCACCTTCTGCGCCTTCTACCGTACCGAGAAGGATGCCGACGCCTATACCCACTCAGTTGATGAGGTGATGGGTATGATCGGCGCGGCGGCGGAGAAGGGGGTCACCACGGTTCTGATGCAGGGCGGGCTTAACCCCAAGCTTCCCATGGACTACTACTCCGAGCTGGTCAGCGAGACGCGACGCCGCTACCCCCAGGTTCACCCCCACTTCTTCTCGGCGCCGGAGATCATGAAGATGAGCCAGGTTTCCGGCCTTTCGATTCGAGAGGTGCTGGAGGAGCTCCAAAGGGCGGGCCTCCAGAGCATCCCCGGCGGCGGCTCTGAGGTGCTGTCCAACCGGGTCAAGCGCAAGATCAGCCGCCTCTTTCCCAAAGGCAAGGTGGACGACTGGACCCTGGTACACCGCGAGGCCCACAAGCTGGGGTACCGCACCACCGCCACCATGATGTACGGCCACCTTGAGGAGGATGAGGACATCATAGAGCATCTGGATCACGTCCGATCACTCCAGGATGAGACGGGAGGCTTTACCGCCTTCATTCCCTGGAGCTTCAAGAAGGCCAACACCGCCCTGGACAAGCGGGTCAAGGTCGAGGCGGGACCCAACCGCTATCTGCGCATGATAGCCCTGTCGCGCCTCTATCTGGACAATGTTCAGCATATCCAGGCCTCCTGGTTCTCCGAGGGCAAGAAGACGGGGCAGGTGGCGCTCCACTTCGGCGGCGACGACTTTGGCGGCACCCTCTTTGACGAGAACGTGATGCAGGAGGCGGGGTTCTACAACCGCACCACTGTTGAAGAGGTCAAGACCCTCATCCTGGAGTCGGGGTTTGTCCCCGCCCAGCGCACCACCCTCTACGAGGTGCTGCATCGTTTCGACGGGTCCGAGGCGGAAGCGGAAAAGTCTGCCGTAGGTTAAAGATAAGCAGGGTCGGTGGCATGAAACGCAACCGCCTGTACAACGACCTGGCTCACCTGTGGCCCCTCTTTGACCCTCCCGAAGAGTATGCCCAGGAGGCCGCCTTCTGGCGTCAGGCCCTGCGAGAGAAGCTGGGCCCCGGTCGGCACCAGGTCCTTGAGTTAGGTGTCGGTGGTGGTCATCTGCTCTCCCACCTCGCGGCCGATGTTCAAGCGACGGCGGTGGACATCTCGGAGGGGATGCTGGCTCACTCCATCAAGCTGAATCCAGGGGTGGAGCATCACGTCGGCGACATGCGCTCCGTCCGTCTGGGCCGTACCTTCAAGGCGGTCCTTATCCATGACGCCATCTCCTATATCCTCACCGAAGAGGACCTCCGGGCCACCTTTGCCACTGCCAGGGCCCACTTAGAGCCGGGAGGTCTTATAATCACGGTGCCCGACTGGTTCCGGGAGACCTTCAAAGGCACCTCCGTCGACCATCACACCAGGACCAGGGAAGGCAAAGAGCTTACCTACGTCCAGTATGTAACGGACCCCGATCCTGCCGACACCACCATAGAGACCATCTTCATCTACATCATCAAGGAGGGCGGCCAGGTGCAGATCGAGCAGGACCGCCACATCACGGGGCTGTTCTCCCTGGAGACCTGGCTTGAGCTGTTGGCCCAGGCGGGCTTCGAGACGGAGGCGAGACCCTATCCCGTTTATGACGACGATGACGAGGGGTATCTACTGGTGGGGGTACTGAAGTGACGGATAGCTACAATTCCACCACGTCCAGCGGCGGCGCCTCGGGGATGATGCCCTTTTCCGCGGCAAGCCGGTAGAGGGTCTCCAGTGCTCGTCGGCCCTCCTCGCCAAAGTCCACCGTATCCTCGTTCACATACATCCGCACAAATCGCCGCCCCATCTCCCGGTCAATACCCCGGCCGTACTGGAGGGCGTAGTCCAGGGCGTCGTCCTCGTGGGCGCGGGTGTAGACGATGGCGTCCCGCAGCGCCCGGGCGACCCTCTGGCCCAGCTCGTCCCCCAGCCTGCGATGCACCATGTCCAGCCCCAGGGGGATGGGCAGGCCGGTGCTCTCGAACCACCAC
>JAPULR010000102.1 GCA_027294635.1 Chloroflexota bacterium
GGCCCCTGTCTCTGTATTCCCGTTGAGATACTTCGCCCCGATCCCGACGTAGTCGGGATAATCGGGACGACTGAAGCATCTAACTCCAGACTCTTAAAGAAGGCCCCTGCCTCTGTACTCCGGTTGAGATACTTCGTCCCGATGCCACATCGGGACTCAGCATGACATCAGGTCAAATACAAAGCAGGAAATAGACGAGCGTGCCTCTCTGTAAAAGCTGTACACCGGGTTGAATAGGGCCGCCTGGGAAGTGAAAGGGTTTGAGGTGTTAGTCTAGCTTGACCTTTTTGGACTCCATTATCAGGCTCAGGGCGCGGCAGAACTTGCCCCACTCCTCTATCATTGTCTGAAGAAAATACCTGCCCTTGGGCGTTATGCTGTAAACACGTCGGGTCTGGCCATTGGAGGAGTCCCAGGAGCTTTCCAACAGCTCCCCCCTCTCCATTCGATGAAGGGCTGGGTAGATAGTTCCATCCTTTACCTGGAAGTATCCCCCGCTACGGCTCTCAATCTCCTTCACCAGCAAATAGCCGTATTTGGGGTCCTCTGATAGGAGAGAAAGAAGAAGGGTCTCAGTGTTTCCTTTGAGCAGCTCTCGTTTGTACATGGTGCTCCACGGTGGGGTGGATAAAACTCAAGCTGCCTGTTGTACGGATGAGACATCCCAGTGGTTTCACCCAATATTTAGCGTATGGTCAGAATCTACTCGTAAGGGTGGGTTCAATCTCCCAAGTTGTGGGTGCAAAAGGGCTGGTGTATGATTGGGGCATCATCCACCCCCAGAGGTGTTTTCTATGGCATTGATGACCGGAGGACGAGCCGTGGTGGAGAGCCTTAAGGCCCACGGAGTGGACACGGTTTTCGGCATCATCTCCACTCACACCATGCATATGTATGATGCTCTGTACGACGAGCAAGACTCCATCCGATTCATCGGCGGGCGCCACGAGCACGCCCTGGGCTTCATGGCCGACGGCTACTCGCGAGTCACCGGCAAACCTGGGGTGCTCTTAACCAGCGGAGGGCCCGGCGCCGCCGACAGCATGGGGTCCATGGGCGAGGCCTATCACGCCTCATCCAGGATCCTCCAGATCACCGCCAACTGCGAGCTAGAGCTAATAGACTCCGGCAGAGGAGCTATCCATGAGGCCAAGGACCAGTTGGGAATGTTTAGGTCTGTCACCGGCTGGAACGCCCTCGTCGACAACCTGGAGGCGCTGCCTGACCATTTCCTTGAGGCCTTTCGGCGATTCAGGGATGGCAGGCCACGCCCGGTGGAGCTAGAGATTCCAACGGACCTCTTTGAGAAGCAAGCAGATGTTGAGGTGCTCCCGCCACGAGAGATGCCCTCTGTCCAGCTGGACCCGTCCAAGATAGAGCAGGCCGCCGAAGCCCTTAAGAAAGCACGACGGCCCTTAATATGGGTTGGCAGAGGGGTAATGCTGGCAGACGCTACTTCCGAGCTTCGTCACCTGGCTGAGGCCCTGGGGGCGCCGGTGACGACGGCTACGACGGGGAAGGGCGCTTTCCCCGACGACCATCCCCTTGGCCTGGGGGTAGGAGAGTTTGGTGGCATCAGGGAGGAGAGCCCTCTGGGAGATTTCATCAAGAAATGTGATCTACTTCTGCTTATTGGGTCCACCATGGCTTACCACCGAACCGTTCAGCAAGGCTTGAAGCTTCCCTCTAATGTCATTCAGATAGACATAGACCCCAATGAAATAGGAAAGAACTACCCTGTTTCTTTGGGCATCGTTGGAGACGCCAAAATTACCCTACAGCAGATTCTCTCCCTGGTAGACACCAAGGGAGGGAGCCAAGACAACGGATATTCAAATGAGGTGGCGGATCTGAAGGAAAGCATCCGCAAAAGTTTGGTAAGCCAGTACCCCAACGAGCTTAGGACCCTGGAAGGCATCCGCAGCGTTCTTGCCCGCGACGCCATCGTAGTCGGCGATGCCACGGTGCCCAACTACCGCGCGTCCCGGTGCCTCCCCTTCTATGAGCCCAACACCTACCTTGGACCCACCGCTTGGGCGGGCCTCGGCTTCGGTTTCCCGGCGGGCCTGGGAGCCAAGGTGGGCCGCCCCGAGCGCCAGGTGGTGGTGATAACCGGCGACGGCGGCTTCCAGTACAACATTCAGGAGCTTGGCACCGCGGTCCAGTACGGCATCAGTCCCGTGGTCCTGGTCTTTAACGATAATGCCTGGGGGGTGTTGAAAGAGATTCAGAGCGACACCTTCAATGGCCGCTACCTGGGTACAGAGCTGACAAACCCGGATTTCGTTAAGCTGGCCGAAGCCTACGGAGCCGGCGCAACCAGGGTCCACAACCTTGACGAGCTGACAAAAGCTCTGGGCAACGCCCTGAACGACAAGGTGGTGCACCTGATAGTGGTGGAGATGCCCGACGGTTTCGCCAGCTTCCGCTGATCACAACTCCGCTCGTTATCGCTTAGAGTTGCTAACAAAACCTCATGTCACCCTGAGCCCTCCCGACTAGTTGGGATCGGGGCGAAAGGTCTCACCGTCCCGGTAACGGGACCCCGAGCCAGTCGAGGGGTCATTCCGAGTCCCCCCATGTCACATCGGGGTGGTAACCTAAAGGGGCAGGCTGATGGCCCGGCCCGTCTGGGCACTGCGGGTTACCGCCTCGGTAAACTCCATATACTTGACCCCGTCCTCAAAGGAGGTGTGAGTCACCTGTTCCTTGCCCCGGATAGCATTGATGAACTCTTCCTCAACCCGCCATCCGCCCTGCTTCTCCGGCGGGATTGATATCTCGCTAAGCTGGCCGTCGGCGCGCCTCCCGCCCATCAGAACATCGGAACCTATGTCTAGATGCAGCGTACCCTCACTCCCGAACAGCCATACCTCCGGCGCCCTGCTGTGGCCCATGACGGCGCTGAAGCGGAGATGGGCCTGAGCGCCGCAGGCCATCCGACAAAGGATGTCCACGTGGTCAGGGACAGTAACGGTGCGAAGTTGTCCCTCGGCGTCGCGGCGTCGCTTTGCGTTGACCTCTGCCATGGCCTGGACCTTCACTGCCGGACCCACCCACCGCATCAGGGTCTCGTACCAGATGCCCATGTTCAGTATGTTGTAGCCGCTCAGGTCCTGCTCTTGCCGCCAGCGGATAGGGCTTTCCCTGTCTACAAAGGAGCTGCCGCTTCCCTGGAGCTCCACGGCCAGGATGTCACCCAGGTACCCCTCGGCAATGAGGTCCTTGATGGTCCGGTCGTGCTTGAGGGTCGTTGGAGCCGGTACTATCTGGGTAACCAGGTAAGGCTTGGTGCGGGCGGCGTCCCTCATAGCGCGAGCCTGAGTCGCATCCATAGCCATCCGCGCCTCGGTGAGAACGTGCTTATCGGCATCCAGGGCAGCTAAGGTAACGGGGCAGTGAAGATAGGGCCAGGTGCCGATGCAGATGGCGTCGGTGTCGGCGGCCCGCACCAGCTCCGTCCAGTGGTCGTAGATCTTGGGGATGCCGTACTCGTCGGCCACCCGCTGGCTGGACTCCTGGCTGCGGTTACAAACGCTGACTACCTCCACACCCTCGATGGCCTTAAAGCCGGGAATGTGGTGGAGGCGGGTGTTGGCCCCCGCTCCGACGATGCCGATGCGGATGGTGTTCACACTCATAGGACAATGTTCCTCTTTCTAATATGATCCCCTATATTATGTCATTCTGACCCTCCCGACTCGTCGGAATCGGGGGAAGAATCTTTCGTGAAGTTAGACCCTTCGCTCCACTCAGGGTGACATATCCATCTAATAACCCAGCTCCTTCTCGATGTAGCTAATGCCGTCGCTGACTATGTCTACTATCTCGTCCACTTCCTGGCGCGACACTGTCAGGACGGGGGTGAGAATGAGGTACTGACTAACCCGGGTCAGGAGACCGTTATCGGCCAGACGATTGGTCAGCTTGGAACACGCATCGGGAATGGTGGACAAGGGCTCCTTGGTGCCTTTGTCCTTTACTAGATCTAGGGCGCACATCAGGCCCAGACCCCGAATATCTCCAACAATGGGATGCTCCCTCAGGGGCGTAAGACGGTCCAGGAGATATTCGCCCATACGGGCCGAGTTGCCCACAAGGTCCTCTCGTTCTATGATGTCGATGTTGACCAAAGCAGCCGCTGCCCCCGCAGGGTGGCCGCTGTAGGTGTAGCCATGCTGGAAGGTTTCCTCGGGCCCACCGACGAAGGCCTGGGCTACGTGGTCCCTGGTTATACAGGCTCCCACAGGCTGGTAGCCGCTGGTTATGCCCTTGGCCACGGTTATCATATCGGGCACCACCCCAAAATGCTCCATCCCAAACATCTTGCCCGTCCTGCCAAATCCGTTGATCACCTCGTCGGCTATCAGAAGAACGCCGTGGCGGTCGCAGATGTCTCTGAGCATGGGCCAGTACTCGGGCCCTGGTACTGCTACTCCAGTGGAGACGGATACGGGCTCGGCGATGACGGCGGCAATAGTCTCCGGCCCTTCTTCCAGCATTATCTTCTCCACAGCCTCGGCGCACCTCACTGCACACTCCGAGGGCGTAGTTCCTCCCAATTCGCAGCGGTACGGCGAGGGCTGAGGTGCGATACGCACCGTGGGCAGCATGGGCTCAAAAATCTCTCGCTTGACCCAGGGGGCGGTGTTCACGCTCAGGGCCCCCAGGCTTACTCCGTGGTAGGACCCCTTCCTGGAGATGAACTTGCTCCGCTTAGGCTCTCCACGGTTTACATGGTACTGCCTGGCCATCTTCATGGAGGTCTCCACCGAGTCGGAGCCGCCGCTGGTGAGGAATACGTGGTTTAGGTCCCCGGGGGTGATGGAGGCCAGCTTCTCCGCCAACTTGATGACGGGAATGGTAGCGAAGGCAAAGGTGTTGGCGTAGTGCAAGGTAGAAATCTGATCGTAGACAGCCCTGGCGATCTCCTCCCTGCCATAGCCGACGTTGACCAGGACCAGGCCAGCGAAACCGTCGTAATACTCTTTCCCCTGGAAGTCCACGATCTTGGCCCCATGGCCCTCGGTGATGATGCGAAGGCCTCCCTCGCCCGCCACGTCGTTCCACTGCTGGAAGGGGAACCAGACGTTGGACAGGGCCGAGGCCCGCAGTCCGTCAAAGGTCTCGCTCTCCATCCAACCCTTCAACCCTTGATAACTCATGACAAGCCTCCGTGATGTAGTTCGGCGGTCTAGGTAGTTCGGCGGTCTAGATGGAGGGTCTTCGCTTATGCCACGGGGTACTCCGCTCGTAGGCATAGGCCACGTTGAGGATGGTAGCTTCCTC
Organism: Chloroflexota bacterium; assembly: GCA_027294635.1. Classification (GTDB taxonomy): domain Bacteria; phylum Chloroflexota; class Dehalococcoidia; order Lucifugimonadales; genus JAPULR01. The sequence continues at coordinate 5,290 of JAPULR010000102.1, forward strand.
AAAGGGACGACCGATGATCTGGAGCCCAATGGGCATTCCCCCCTGCTCCTCCGAAGCGAAACCGCAGGGTACGCTGAGGGCCGGCACGTTGGACAGTGGAACCGTCGGCGTCTGGTCGGGACCCCTGGTTAGCAGGGCCATAGACTCCTCTTTCCTAGTAGGCATGGCGTAGGGCTTAATCTTGGGCGCAGGGATACGCATGGTGGGTGATATCAGCACATCGAACTGTCCCAGGGCATCCAGGACCTGCTGTCTTAGGAGACCCCTTAGCCTCTGGACCTTGTAGTAGTAGTGGGCCGGCACCAGACTCCCGGTGAGGAACTTGACCTGGGCATCGTAGTCAAACTCTTCCAGCCGATGAGTAACCCATTCGTCGTATCGGGCGGTCATCTCCACGTACATGTGGGTGTAGAAGATGATACGGGCCCAAGGGCACAGCGGCACCGAGACCTCCTCTACCTCGGCGCCCAACTCGCCAAAAACGGCAATGGCGTTGAGGGTGGCTTCCCTGACCTCGGGAGCGACCTGTTCATCGTATGTCAACTCCTTCACCAGTCCCATCCTCAGACCCTTTATGTCGCCAGTGAGGGCCTTCCGGAAATTGGGTACGGGCACGTCCACAGTGTTGGGGTCCTTGGGGTCGAAGCCACAGATAGGACCCAGGGTTATGGCGCAGTCCTCTACACTGCGAGACATGGGACCCGCCTGGTCCATGGACCAGATGATGGGAAAGAGACCGTAACGGCTAACCCGGCCCCAGGTGGGCCGCAGCCCCACAACTCCGCTCCAGGAGGAAGGGTGGCGTATGGAGCCGGAGGTGTCCTCCCCCAATGAAGTAGCGCAAAGGCTTGCGGCGGTGGCGGCCCCCGAACCGGAGCTGGAGGAACCAGGCTCGTAGTCCGTGTTCCAGGGGTTGCGAGGGATGCCGTAGGGAAGCCTGAACCGTCCCCCTGAGGCGAACTCGCTCATGTTCAGCTTACCCAGGAGAATAGCCCCTGCCTCCTTTAGCCTGGCGACGGCGGTGGCATCCTCCTCTGGAACGAAGTCAGCCAGAAGGGTAGAGGCGTTGGTGGTACGGATTCCCCTGGTCCACATCTGGTCCTTGACCGCCACGGGGATGCCATGCAGGGGTCCGATGTAGTTTCCCTTACCAATCTCAGCCTCAGCTAGGCGCGCCCGCTGCATCGCCTCATCCGAGGCGACGGTGATGTAGGCGTTGAGCCTGGGGTTGACCTCCTCAATGCGCTCCAGATAGGCCTCGGTGAGCTCCACCGGCGAGACCTCCCTGGCCTCCAAAAGGCGCGATAGCTCAACCACCGAAAGAAAGGGTAAGTCGGCTTTTTCCACTCAGGCTCCTATAAGACCTATAGGTCCCGTGGGGGCATTTTGCGCTTACGGGTTACTAGTGTCAACACTGAGATTTTGGATATCGCTAGTGAGAAGTTTCCGCCCATACAACCTACGACGGTTCGGGCTCCCCAATGCGCGCTGTCGCCCTGGTGGAGAGCTAGGTATCCCTATCTACGTTCCAGACACAATCCTTTTGTACACCACACGTGAGTGATTACTGGTGTAAGGCCGTACCCGATGGGGCCACTCCCCGCTATCGGCTAGGGCGCGAAACTCTTTAGTAAAGGGTACATCCGTCCCCTCCATCTCGTAGATGGCGACGTACTTGGCCACGCTGGTGTCGGAGGTCTCAAAGCGAGCGGCGCCAATCATTCCGGGGGCCTTTAGCACCGTGGGGATGTGCTCCGTATCGTAGTTACGGTTGAACTCCCCCTCATGGTCCGGCGCAACGTCCATTCGGACGACGTAAAGATAGCTGGCGTTGGTGAGCATTTCTTCCTTCCTTTCTTCCATCACAAGTCTTCCATCACAAGATTGTAATCCACCAGCTCAGATGAGGGTTGGGTGTTATCCTAAGACCAGCAGCTCCTGAACAAAACTACGGGTTAAGGGTAGACGCTACTCCGGGCTCCATCTCCACATCCAGGGCCGATATGGCCAGGCTCATGGTGGCGTAGTAGCCAATAAGCAGGGTCAGGTCCACCAACCCCTGGTCGCCCAGGTACCGCTGTACCTCTCGGAACAGGTCCTCCTCCACACGGTGGTCTCGAAGGAGAGACCAGGCGTATCGCACCATGGCTATTGCTTCAGGAACTGCGTCTTGGGGGACACGCCGGTCCCTGATGGCATCTATGACCTCGTCCCTAACTCCTGCCTTTCTGGCTAGTCTTTCATGCGCAGTCCAAACGTAGTGGCCGTCAGTCTCCCGGGCCACGGCCAGAATAGCCACCTCCTTGAGCTGATTGGGGACCGGCCCCTCAAACCTCAGGTAGGCTCCAAGGTGGGCGAACCGAGCCGTGGCTTCGGGGCTGTTCAGCAGGGCTTTGAAATTGACGGCGACGTTGCCTCTGCTTCCAGCGATCTGGTCGAAGGCGGCCTGTCCCTGGGACGACAGATGCTCTCTATCGAGGGTGGGTATACGTGCCATGGTCGCTCCTTTCCTTGCCAGGGTAGCTATGTAATTTAGGTTCCAGTCGGCTTTGGGGGCCAGACAACCAGCTTCTCATCGCCTTGCCACTGCACCACCACCATAGCGTGTCCCATCTGGCGAGCCGAGGCCGGGTCCAGCTTGAAACGTCCGTAGAAGGTGGTGAAGTCTAGCCGCCTGGCTGCAACTAACAGGCCGCCAGCGGCGTTAGTGTCACCAAGCCAAGCCGAGAGGCCTTCCAGGGCCTGACGCCCCTGCGCGCTGAAGGCACCTGTGATGGAGGCGGAAATCCTACCTTAAGTCTGGGGCCCTTCACCCCCCAGACCTATTTCCCCAGGGGTCTAAAGAGGCCGAAAGAGCTGGTATAACCGTGAAGATAGGTGGTGCCTTGTACAGGTCCAATCTCGCCGTTGCAGAAGAAGCCCCCCAGGGGGATTTCCCCCAGAGCGTTACGAAAAATTTCGGTGTCGTGGTCTGGGCGGCCGTAAAGGTACATACCGCGTCCAAGACAGGAAAAAAGTAGCGCTCCAGCAACCCGGCTATCCCTTTCGTCATCCCTGTACCGGCATACCAGCGCCGATAGGTCTTCAGCGGAGGTCAGGGCATCTCTCAAGTGAAACTGGACAATTTGTCCCTCCCTCAACCTCTCTCCCACGGCCAGGGCGCCGGCGCGTGTGTCCATTCCAACGATGTTGCGAATGAGAAAGTCCCCCAATTGAGGGTCATCCTGAAACTCATCCATCACCACTCCCAAAAACAGCGAATGGCGCAGCAACTTCCGGTCCCCTTCGTCCAGGGATTCGTAGAGCTCTCGCAACACCTCCAGGGCTGGTTTGCCATCCAACTCCAAGAGGAGATTCTGTTGGCTCTTTGTAATATTGAGGGGCTTTCCAATGGGGCGGCAACCCTGAGCTACTATGGTGTCGATGACAATGTCACCGTGGAACGCCAGCCCCACAGCGCCGGAGCGATAGACCTGGTCGTCCAGAATCAGAGCGTTACCACCGGGATTCTGGCCGCCGCTGGCCATCCCGCCAATCTTTACACTATCAGCAAAGGCGTAGTCCAACCCCAGCAGTAGATTGTCACTTTGAATGGTGAGGGGATCAGTAATTAGCAGAAATTTAGGCTCTTTAGCAGGACTGGTATGTACAAGGCTCTCCCAAGAGTTTGGGGCGGCATCCAGGTCGGGAAGGGATTCGTTCTCCACATGGAAGGGTGTGATCTCAACTCCCGGCAGCACGGCTCCGGTCAGTGAAAACCCGGCGCGCTGCTCAATCTCGTGGCCGCCTCCAATGACGCCTCCGGCAGAGCATCCAACCATGTGCCTTGGGGCCAGCTTATCTTTGACACGTTGGGGAAGCAGATCGTACCCCTCACTATGATGGGGGGAAACAAATACTACGGCAAGGTCCGGGGCATCTGTGCCTAGTTGGCCCTTTACGGCTTCGATGCACTCATCTAAAGCCCGCTCCAGGGAATCACTGTCCGATGCGTAGGAGGCCCACTTCATTGCTTACCCCTCCAATCTAAGCAGCTCGCAGGCAGTATACCAAAACCAGGTCTTTAGAGCATCTGAATATATTGATTAGCTTTCAATCCAAGAATGGTGCAAAATAAAGAAGAGCCCCAACGAGCCACCAAGGAGACCTCATGGCCAACCGGCTAATCCATGAGACCAGCCCCTACCTACTGCAGCACGCCCACAATCCGGTGGACTGGTATCCATGGGGCGAAGAAGCCCTGGAGAAGGCCAAAGAAGAGGACAAACCCATCCTTCTTAGCATCGGGTACTCCGCCTGCCACTGGTGCCACGTGATGGAGCGGGAGTCCTTTGAAAACGTGGATATTGCCAAGACGATGAACGAGAGCTTCGTCAGCATCAAGGTGGACCGGGAGGAGCGCCCAGACCTCGATTCCATCTATATGCAGGCGGTCCAAGCCCTTACGGGCCAGGGCGGGTGGCCCATGACCGTGTTCCTGACCCCCCAGGGAGAGCCCTTTTACGGCGGCACCTATTTCCCCCCGGAAGACCGCGGCGGAATGCCAGGGTTCCATGGTGTTCTTAAGGCTATGGATGAGGCATACCGGACTCGCCGCGGCGACGTTGGCAAGGCAACGTCCGAGCTTGTAAATCGCCTTCAGCAGACCAGCCGGATCAAGTCCAACACAGACCTATTGACTAGAGACGTACTTGACGAGGCTTTTCTGCATCTGGCGGCTGGTTTCGACGAGCAAAACGGGGGATTTGGAGACGCTCCCAAGTTTCCCCAGCCCATGATCTATGACTTCCTCCTCCGCTACCACCACTCTACCAACAACGAAAAAGCCCTTCAGATATTAAACCTGTCCCTGGAGAAAATGGCCCTGGGAGGTATGTATGACCAGCTCGGCGGCGGCTTCCATCGCTACTCCACCGACAGCTACTGGCTGGTGCCTCACTTTGAGAAGATGCTCTACGATAACGCCCTCCTGAGCAGGCTTTACCTCCACGCTTTTCAGGCCACCGGCCATGACCTCTACCTGCGCATCGTTCAGGAGACCCTGGACTATGTGCTGCGGGAGATGACCGATGAGGAAGGCGGGTTCTACTCCAGCCAGGACGCCGACAGCGAGGGTGAGGAGGGTAAGTTCTTTGTCTGGACGCCCAAAGAAGTTGAGGAGGCTCTTGGGGAAGAAGATGCCCATATCTTCAACGCATACTACGATGTAACCTCGGTCGGCAACTTTGAAGGGAACAACATCCTCAACGTTCCCCGTGATGCTGAGACCGTAACGGACGAGCTAGACGTTACACCTGAGCGCCTGGAGGAGGTCTTACAACGGGGCAAGAAGGCTCTCCTCGAGGTTCGAGAGCGCAGGGTGCCGCCGGCACGGGACGATAAGATACTCACCGCATGGAACGGTCTGATGCTCCGAAGCTTTGCCGAGGCGGCGGCTGTTCTTCAGCGGGAGGACTACAGAAACGCGGCCATCGCTAACGCCACTTTCATCACCCGCGATCTTCAAAAAGAGGGGAGGCTTCTCCGGACTTATAGGGACGGCCAAGCCAAACTCAAGGGGTATCTGGAAGACTACAGTTTTCTGGCCGACGGGCTCATGGCCGTCTACGAGCTTACCTTCGACCAACGCTGGCTGGATGAAGCACGCCGCTTGGTAGACGACATGGTTGACCTGTTCTGGGAAGAGGATGAGGGAGTCTTCTACGACACGGGCAAAGACCACGAGACCCTGCTGGTGCGGCCCCGGGAGCTCTTCGACAACGCCATACCCTGCGGTTCGTCGGTGGCGGCGGAGGTGCTCCTTCGGATGGCCCTACTAACGGGCGAAGAGGAGTACCGCCGTAAGGCCACCGCGACCCTCCATTCCACGGGGCCATTGCTGTCCCAATACGCCAGTGGCATGGGGCGCTGGCTGGCCGCCCTGGACTTCTATCTACATCAGCCCAAGGAGGTTGCCATTGTGGGCTCTCTGGAAAGCCGGGAAACTAAGGCGCTTCTGGAGGTAGTCCACGACCTCTATCTGCCCAACAAGGTGGTGGCGGGCATGGAGGAAGACGACCCTATGGGTTCCAACCCCCTGCCCCTGCTGCGGTTCCGCACCAAGGTTCAGGGAGCACCGGCGGCCTACGTCTGCGAGAACTACGTCTGCCAGCTTCCCGTCACCGATCCAGAGGATTTAGCCCAACAGTTGGAAGAGTAGGGCACTCTCAGGCGTTGACACGCCTGCCAAAGAGAAATACCATCCCCTAATGGCATAGGAGGGTCGTCTTGACTGAGCAGCAGAAACTAAGCATCGAGATTGAGTACTGTCATGATTGAGGCCACGCCCTTCGCGCCGCCTGGATGGCGGGTGATACCCTCAACCGCAGGGGAGACCACATAGAGTCCTTCCGCCTCATACCCGGGGGCCACGGCAAGTTTGACGTGAGGATCAACGGCGAGCTGGTGGCGGAGCACCGGCACGAGCCCGACGCCCACATCTTCCCAGACCTACAGGACCTGGTGAAGGCCATTGACGAACGGCTGACCTAACCCGGTCATGGCGAGCCCGGCCTTCGACAAGCTCAGGCTGAGCGGGAAAGTAACCCGCTATGGTAAGCCTGATTTATTGCCGCTCATGGTGAGCCTGTCGAACCATCATAGTGAGCCTGTCCTGTCCCGTTATTCCCGCTATCCCGTCTGTACCGATAACGGTATCTGCGGGATAAATCGGGATTATCGGGATCGAACCATGGGCGGACCCTCAAGCCGTACAAGGTGTTCTAGGGTTTGCTGA
>JAPULR010000103.1 GCA_027294635.1 Chloroflexota bacterium
GCAGCTACCAGCGCACTTATCAGGTCGTCCCTGGGATTCTGACGGCATTCCCTGATAATCCCTCTCAAGTAATCAGTCATGTCCAACGCGCTACGCTGGGCAACCTCAACGATTTCGGCTAGGTTGCGAATATTGCCCAAGAAGGTGGCCAGGTCGTTGGTCCATCTCTTGAATTGGTCCTGGTCCTCCTTTGCTACGCCCAGCATCTCGCAAATCACCGTGACCGGCAGTGGGTAGGCTAGGTCGCTGATTACATCCATCCTGCCCGTGCTCTCAACGCCATCCAGCGCTTGGTCAACGATAGCTTGGATGTGGGACCGCATACCTTCGACCACTCGCGGGGTGAAGGCTTTGTTAGCCAGAGAGCGCAGCCGAGTGTGTCTCGGCGGGTCTGATATCAGCATCGTATTGGAGAAGATGCGTAAGATGGGAGCCATCTTCTCCCGCATCGGCTCTGGAAGTCGCTCTTCGAAACGGAACATTCGGTTTGCCGACATGCGCCGGTCCCGGAAAGTCTCCCGGAGGTCGGGGTAGGGGGTCAGGACCCTGGTCTGGAGGGTTTCGCTCCAGTGGACCGGGTCCTCAGCCCGGAGTTGGTGATAGCTGGGATAGGGATTGGCGATGATCTCAAGGGCCAGTGGGTTGGCGATGTCAAATGGGCTGGTGAACTCTGGCGACATCGGTCCTCTCCATAGCTGAAATTGGATCTGACTAGTAGCTAGCGTCGGGTTGCATCCAGTCACAATCCTGCTTTCCCGCGACAGTGTATCAAAATCGTGCCCGGCGGGTAATCACTATTGTTGTTTATGCGGATTACGATGCTCGCTGAATTCCTTACTTCCGGCTTTAACGAAGTGTTCGTATGGGATCTACAATAGCTGGACTTGCCTGTTGGCCAGGAACGGAAATTAGGACCCTACCCCCTAAACTCCACCTCAATCCTTCTGTCCCGGTGTACGTAGGCGGCTTTCAGGAAACCAGGGCAAATCGAAACTTTTTCCGGTAGCTGTGGTATCCGGTCCGGACAAGATTAGAATACCAGACCTTGTAGAAACCCCTACCCCCTAAACTCCATCTCGATCCGCCTGTCACGGTGAACGTAGGCGAAATTCAGAATCGTATATCCAGCCCCTGGAAATCCTCAAATGTGATGACATCATTGCCATCTAACTCATCGATCGCTGTGGAAACTAGCCTCAGCAGAAGCTATAGTGACAGGGTGTTTTCTGTAACCGTCCCAGCCAAAACAGCACGAAAGCTTGGCAAATTCTCCATACTCCCATGGCACGGTGTTCTTGGTCTAGCGCTGATTGTGGTTGCGTGGCCGGTTTCCTGGCTTCATATTAGTACATTTAGCCAACACTCTTTCTTCCCTCTTTGGCTAGGTTACATACTTGCTGTGGACGCCATAGTTCTTCGTCGAACAGGCACTTCTTCTCTCACCCGCAGTCCTCGGGCCTTTGCAGCCATGTTTCTGATTTCAATGCCGATGTGGTGGGTATTCGAAGGAATCAACTACTTTACTCACAATTGGCACTATCTGGGAGCGGAAAACTACTCACCGATTCGATACTTTCTTGTTGCGTCCTGGCATTTCTCTATTGTTGCACCGGCAGTATTCGAGACGGCTGAACTTATTGCGTCCACCGACTTGGCTCAACGATTTAAAAGAGGTCCTCAGCTGCCCAGACACCATTGGGTTTTGATTGTTAGCATGGCCATTGGCATCGTCATGCTGCCAGCTCTGATTGTTTGGCCTCACTTCGCATTCCCGGCTACGTGGCTGAGCATATTTCTGATCTTGGATCCCATCAACTACTATCGTGGATGGCCCAGTATTGTTGGGAGAATCGGCAACGGAGATTGGCGGTCAGTGGTAGCATTTGGTGTTGGGGCTCTAATCTGCGGTTTGTTTTGGGAAATGTGGAACTATTGGGCATTCCCGAAATGGTATTACACCATACCCTTTGGAGAGTATGCCCATGTGTTTGAAATGCCATTGCTCGGATATGGTGGATACATCCCCTTCGGACTGGAAGTTTTTGCCATGTATCATTTCTTGAGCGGCTTTCTCGGCCCAACGCGGAGTGTGTTAGTTATGGATCAGCGGTCTGAGGAGCAGGGATCTATTTCAAGACGGATTGAGACCAAAACTGAAATTGCAATGTAATCACCCTTCCCTGTCTCATTAGGAGCAATTGCCCTTGCTCTCTCGATTAGTATATAGCCTCTACACTCGTATCCTCCTGTCCAAGGTCCAAGCGGGAGACGTCCCCCAGCACGTGGCTGTTATCCTGGACGGCAACCGACGATTCGCTGAATCTATGGGAACCTCCTCAGTAACCTCTGCATACCAACAGGGAGCGTGGAAGGTTCGCCAGTTTTTGGAGTGGTGTCAATCGCTCAGAATTCCCCAGGTAACGCTTTGGGTCTTGTCCTTGGACAACTTGAGGAGATCTCGGCCAGAACTGAGGGAGGTGTTACAGGTCATAGAACAAGAAGTTGTGGGAATCGCTGAAAGTCAACGAATTAGTCAGACTCCGCGTCGCATTCGGTTTCTAGGTCAGCTCAATCGGCTACCAGCCTTCCTTCAAAATGCCCTTGGTAAAGCGGAAAACATGACGGCTAGATACAACGACTTCTACCTGAATGTGGCTGTAGCGTATGGTGGCCGTGAGGAGATCGTCGATGCGGTCCGCAAGCTTTTAGTGAGCTACGGGAACGAGGGCCTCTCCCTTGAGGATGCTGTCAGGCGGGTGACGGTAAAGGAGCTTGGAGATCATTTATATTTGGAAGGAGTTCCAGATCCGGATCTGATAATACGAACCAGCGGTGAAATTCGTCTTAGCGGATTCATGCTCTGGCAAAGTGTCTATAGCGAGTACTATTTCTGCGACGCTTATTGGCCAACTTTTCGCCAATTGGACTTACTACGGGCCGTGCGTAGTTTTCAGCAGCGCAAACGTCGTTTTGGACAGTAAGCCCCTACCCCCCAAACTCAACCTCAATCCTTCTGTCCCGGTGAATATAAGCAGCCTTCAAGATAGTTTGCAGGTGAGCCGTCTGGACGCGGATCTCCAGCCCCTGGAAGTCTCAATGAAGACTTGAATTCAACGGGGTTCGTTCATTTACCTTTAAGGGACCCGATCCACTAATCCAAGTATAATTGCTACTTGGGCACTTCAAATATCTTAATCGGGATCAAGAGAAAGCTGATTTAAATGAACGCCTCACAGATATTTTCCAGAAATCCGCTTGATCGCGGCGAGCGCCAGCGACGAGACGAAACTTGGATTCATAACGCGGCAAGGGAGGCAACGAGCAAGTTTCTTCCCCTCTGGCATCTAAAAGTCCCAGTATCAGCAAAGTCCGAGAACAGTTTGGCTTGGCAGAGTTTCGAAGTCTTATGTAAATTGGACATCGAGATAGACCCAATCTTTTTGGGACTGATGGATGGAGAAGCATATTTCACAGCTGACATATCCCAGTTGGGTAACGAAGCACATGATCTACAAAACAACGGCAAATGGGTGTTTGAAGATGCCAGGAGTGCCGCGGAATTGGTCAGTACCGAGGAAGCCGGGATATTATGCCAGGCCATTGCTCAGATTAATTGGCACAACAATCATCGATTCTGTTCTGTATGTGGTCACAAGACATGGGTAAAGCGTGGCGGACAGATGCGCCAGTGCCCAAATTGCGAGGCGCAACACTTTCCGCGCACCGACCCCGTGGTAATCACTGTTGTGTCGGATCAAGGTAACTGTTTGTTGGGGCAGTCTCGTGGCCGCATGTCTCGTGCGAACACGTATTCTGCCTTAGCGGGCTTCGTAGATCAAGGTGAATCAATCGAAGAGGCAGTGGCACGAGAAGTAATGGAAGAAGCGGGCATCAAGATAAATAATATTCGCTACCTCTTTTCCCAGCCGTGGCCATTTCCACACTCGTTGATGATCGGATGTCATGCAAACGCGGTAACCACTGAAATCGTGAAAGACGACCACGAAATGGATGACGTAAGGTGGTTTTCCCGAGACGAGGTCCAGCTAGCTTTAGAAGGAAAAAGCGCCGGGCTTAGGGTTCCCGGGCCCACTGCCATTGCTCATCATTTGATCAAAGTTTGGGCGGCTAACGAAAAGATAATTTACTAGGACACCGGGCTGAGAGTGCCTTGAACCAATCGTTCATATTTCTCTTGCCCTTAGATCCCTTTGACTCCTAACCCCTAAACTCCACCTCTATCTTCCCGTCCCGGTGAACATAGGCGGATTTCACGATATCCTGCAGCAGCGCTTTCTGGCGTCGAACGTCTAATGCTCTAAAATCGTGTAAGAAGCTACGAATGGCTATTGGCACTCGCACGGCCTTGTCCGACTCCTCCTGAGCTCGCTTAATCTTGTCTTCAAGCGTTTGTTCTTGTTGACGTAGGCTATCAACTTCGGCTCGCCGCAGAGCACTTATGTGGGTGTACTCGTCCTCCGTTAATACGCCACGGTCTAACCGATCCAAGTGACGGAGCAGTTCAGCATCCAACTCTTCAAGCCTTCGGCGAAGCGTGGTTAGCTCGACCTCGATAACCTCGAGCGCTTTTCGGTCCGCAGAGATTAGATCCTTCCTCACGATCCTTGGGTCGCTGAATCGCCCAAGAAACTCCAATACAGACTGGTCCAAAGATTCTACATTGTGGGTTCGCCCCGTCGGACATTTAGCCTGTGATTGGTGACGGGCCGCGCATACATATCTGCGGAATTGTCGGCCCCGAGACCGTGATACTTTTCCAGCTAAGGCTGCACCACATTCCCCGCATCGTGCGATGCCCGATAGCAAGTAACTCGACGACCTAGACCGGCCCTTCGATAGCTCTCGATGAATTGTTCGCCGCCGCTGAAGGACAATCCACTCGTCCTTAGTGAAAATGGGCGGATATACGTCTTCAACGACAGTGATTTCCCCGGGCTCGTTTCCTTTCGCAGGCCGCCGCCCGTATACTAAGCGACCGATGTTCGCTTCGTTATAGAGCACCTGTAGAACCGAAGACGTTGCCCAGAAATTTCCTTTCCTGGTCCGGTACCCTGACGCGTTAAACGCGTCAGCGATTCGCTTTGCGCCCATATTCTCTTCAACCGCCATCTCAAACATCCGCCTGATGACCACCACCTCGGTCGGAACATGCTCGAACCTCTCCACTCTAACCCTACCTTGCCTGTCAGGCTCTCCTCGCACTCCCCGAAAGCCATATGGAGGGATACCGAATTTCACTCCCACGGAGACTCTCCTTGTAATGTTAACCCGGACTCTCTCACTAATACGTTTGCTCTCGGCACCAGCAAGGCCTGCTCGGACCAACAACACCAGCTCTTCTCGAATGTCTTCGTCTGTAGCCTCAACACGGACTCCACGCTCTTCGAGTTCCCAGACGCGCCGCAGAATTTCTCGGGGGTTTCGACCAAATCGGTCCAAGAATTGGACGACGATTACATCTGCACCACCTGTTCGGACAAATTCCAAGAGCCGCTGGTAGTTGCGACGATCATCTCTGCGGCCAGAAGCAACATCAGTAAAAGAGGTCGCTTTTTGATAACCCCTTGATTCACAGTATTCGACGAAACGTATCTCCTGTGTATCTAGACTAACATGTCGCTCCCCGACCTGGTTGGTACTAGACACTCGATGGTAGCCAACGGCTCGCAGGATTTTGTTCGGTGTTTTAGTTATTGTCATAGCTTTCTTACGATATCACAATGATGTGCTTATTGTATAGCACACTGATTTCTGCAAGATGGACTGCGCCTTCTGCCCCAACAGCCACTGGGTGCCCAGAAAGCGCTACGCTTTCAAGGTGGATGAGCTAGCGCGCGCATTCATGGAGCTCCATAGCCGCCATACGGTAGACGGCCTATTCCTAAGCTCGGGGGTTGCCGGAAGCGGCTCCAAGACAACGGAGCGACTTGTGAAAGTAGTGGAAATCATCCGCCAGAAGTACGGCTTTAAAGGCTACATACACATGAAGGTGATGCCGGGAACAGAATACCAGTATGTGGAGCTTACAGGTTAGGTACACGGCTATCCGTCAATATAGAGACGCCAACGGCGGAGATGATGCGGAAGCTCAGCGCCATGAAAGACCTTGAACGAGACATCCTGGCCCCCATGAGGTGGATAGATAACCTGACGCGGGACGATTCCCATGGCGCCGTGGGACAGGTCACTCAGCTGGTGGTGGGAGCCGCCGACGAATCCGACTCTGACATCTTAAAGCGAGTGGACCAGCTCTATACCGACTGGAACCTCAAACGAGTCTACTACTCCCCCTTTCGCCACGTCCGGCACACCCCTCTGGAGGAACACCCGGCCACCCCGGCGATTCGGGGGCATCGGCTGTACCAGATGGACTGGCTCAGACGAGTCTACAATTTTCCTACCGAGGAGTTGAACCTCGCCTTTGACAAGAGCAGATACCTGCCCCTGGAACACGATCCCAAGACAACCATCGCGCTGGAAAACGTGGAAGCCTTCCCCATTGACGTAAACGCGGCGGGCCGGGAGCAGCTACTGCGGGTTCCCGGTATCGGTCCCGTCTCAGCGCAGCGCATCCTGCGAACCCGGAGTGACCACAGCATAGATTCCTGGCGGGACCTCCAGGCTATGGGCGTAGTAAGGGCCTGGGCGTGGCCCTTTTGGCCGTCCCTGGTCACCGGCCACCAAAAGCCAAGCAGTTGAAGCTCGATTTCTCTAGGGAAAGACCTGCCTCAGCTTCTCCAATCCTGAACCTATCTAGTGTTGGACGGGCAGTAGCGCCCTGTGGTCAGACCAGATCGTGCGTTGGCTGCCCGATGCAGGGAATGCCGGGCCACCCTAGTCAATAGATGAGCCTGCTTTTTAATAGAAGCTCACTTGTCGGAGCTGTCAGCCGCTTCCTTTCCCCACCGGGCTTCCAATACTGCACCCGGGTTCATAGGAAGCACGTTCATCCTTACTCCCACGGCTCGGTATATGGCGTTGGCCAGGGCGGCGGGTGGCGAGATAATGGAGGATTCCCCTACACCTCGCACACCATACGGATGTCCCGGATTTGCCACCTCGATGATAACCGTATCTATCATGGGCAGGTCCAGAGAGGTGGGCATCCTGTAGTCCAGGAAGGACCCATTAGTCATCTCCCCGGCGTCATCGTAGAAATACTCTTCGTTCAACCCCCAACCAATGCCCTGAACACTGCCACCCTGCATCTGCCCTTCCACGTAGCTGGGATGAACGGCCTTGCCCGCGTCCTGGAAGGAGGTGACCCTGAGAATGTCCACTTTGCCCGTCTCCGGGTCCACCTCGACATCAACGATGCAGCCCGAGGCGGAACCCCCTACTCCTTTGGGATCAATGGTGGCACGGCCCATTATTGGGCCGCCGCTGTCGTTCAGTCTGCCCGCGAGGTCTTTGAAGCTAATTTTAAGCTCCGGATCGGCAACGGACCTAAACTCGCCGTCCTTGAGCTCGATAGTCTCGGGGTCCACGTCCCAAATCTCAGACGCACGGTTTATCATCTGGCGCTTTACGTCCTGGGCCGCCTCGTAGGCGGCCCACCCCGTGGCGAAGGTGGTACGACTTCCCGCCGTAAGTCCAGTGAAACCTATCAAATCCGTATCCACCACCGTCGGGTGCACATCCTCAGCCCGGAGGCCCAAAACTTCGGCGGCTTGCATGGCGATGGAAGTCCTGGTCCCTCCAATATCAGGATTGCCCTCTACCAGGTTTACCGCGCCATCTTTGGTGACGCTAATGGTGCAGCTAGAAGGAAGGCCAATGTTGAACCAGAAACCCACGGCCATACCACGTCCACGACTTGGACCTTCCAATGGAGCCTTCCAGTGGGGGTGGTCCCTGATGGCCTCCATCACCTCAACGACACCTATACGCCGGTGGATCGGCCCATCGGCTCGGCGGGTGCCCTCCTTAGAGGCGTTGTTTAGACGGAGATCCACGGGGTCAATGCCCAGTTTTTCCGCCAGCTCATCGATGACAGTTTCCGCAGCAAAGGCGGTGTTAGTGGCGCCGGGAGCACGGTAGGCCGCGGTCTTGGGCTTGTTGACTACAACGTCAATGCCCTCGATTTCCATATTTGGGATGTCGTAGCAGGCAAAGAGACACTGGGCTCCGGCATCTATGGGGGAACCGGGGAAAGCGCCGGCCTCGTAGGCTATGTAGGCCTTCCCGGCAACGATTTTCCCCTCCTTGGTGGCCCCCATCTTCAGCTTGATATAGGAGCCGGGCGTGGGTCCCGTCCCTTCGAACACCTCGTTACGAGACATCACCAGCTTCACCGGTGCGCCGGCCTTCCGAGACAGCAGGGCCGCGAGAGGCTCCAGGTATACGGTTATCTTCCCTCCAAATCCGCCACCTATCTCCATGGGAACAACCCTGATTTGCGACACGGGTACCTTCAGCATCTCCGAAACCGTATCTCTAACCACAAAGGTGCCCTGGGTGCTGCACCAGATGCTAAGCCTGCCGTCCTGATTCCAGAAGGCCACGGCAGCCTGGGGCTCAATATACCCCTGATGCACCGTCTTGGTGTTAAACTCCCGCTCAACGACAACGTCAGATTCAGTGAAGCCTTTTTCCACGTCCCCAAGGCTATGGCGAAAGCGCTTCGCCACGTTACTGACCTTACCATTCCTTTGGCCCAGCTCTTCGGTTCTGAGGCTGCTGTGGAGCAGCGGCGCCTTCGGCTCGGCCGCCTCCGGGGCCGTAAGCACCGAAGGCAACACCTCGTAGTCCACCTTGATCAGCGACACAGCCTCTTCGGCAACGTTTGGGCTGGAGGCAGCAACGGCGGCGACGGCGTGGCCCTTGTACAACGCCTTATCGCCGGCGAGGACGTTATCCTTGAGGAACTTCAGCCCGACTACGCTCTCCCCCAGATCAACCTTTAACTCAGGGTCATCGTAGGATAAGGGAAAGTCTTTGCTGGTAACCACGGCCTTTACCCCCGGCAGGGCCTCCGCCACGCTGGTATCGATGGATTTGATCTTAGCGTGGGCATGAGGGCTGCGGAGGACCTTCCCATGCAGCAACCTGGCTGGGTTAAAATCGGCCCCGTACTTGGCGGCGCCGGTTACTTTGTCGGTACCGTCGTGCCTTATGGGTCGGGTCCCAACCACATTGTAAGCCTTGGTCGCCAATACCATGTTGGGCTCATAGTCTGCCACGGATCTACCTCTGTCCAGTTTTGAATAAGCCGCCGGTGCGGGTAGGGAAGGGGCATCGGCTGCTGACTATTATACAAGGAAACAGTATCGGTCTTCACTCTTGAAGCAACACTCGAGACGGGACATAAGGGCATTGTCTTTTGCTCTTTTACCTGAGCCTCCAATGAACTTCAACTAGTTGTTTTATCGCGAGGCGCCTACCCGACTGGTATTAGTCCATTCGAACCCACTTAATAGGTTCGTTTGCACCTACCTGTAGGCCGCTTTCGGGCCTAAAATTCACCCTAGTTTGCAAATTATCTCCAGGTAGACATACTGGACTGGACGCGAAGATGAATTTACCCACTAGGTCAATCAAAACCACAGGCCTACTTGCCTTGCGGGAGGTAGCCAGTGCGCTGCCCTAGTTGTGACGGGGAAAACCCAACCGACGGCCAATTTTGCATTCACTGTGGTGCAGAGTTGTCTCCGGCGGAAGCCACGACTCAAGGCCCCGACCATGTTCGGCCCTCCCTCTGCCCTACCTGTGGGCAAGAAAACCCAGCGGGCAGCCACTTTTGCATCTCTTGTGGGTCCAAACTGCCTTTAGTGGCTACCACCCCTCAGGACACCGAACCTCTAGCTCCATCCAGTGACGAAACTCAAGATGCTGTCGAGGAAGAGCTTTCCAGCGTAAAGTACGCCCTCGATGAAATTGAGGACGCCCTGGAACAGCAGGGAGCGCTGCCGGACAACTGGGAGAGCATTCGCCACAGCGTCTTGTCTAGTTCCAACAAATTAGAAGAGTTGCATCACCTCAGGTACCTAAAACGACGACTCGAAGCCTGGGAACGGAGAAGAGCGCTGGCATCAGTCTCTCATCTGGTATTTGTAACAGCCTTCCGAGAGATAGGGGAAGATATTGAACGCCTGGAGGAGGAGCTGGGTATAACCCCACGCCCTAGGGTCGCCGAGGCTCCAGTTGTGGAACCGGCGGTCCCCACGCCCACAGCCACGCCAGTGGCCACGGAAGAACCAGCTGCCCAACCCCAGGAGACAGCCCCGCCGAGGCGAGAGTACCCCACCATGCCGCCACGAGAGCCCTTTTCCTGGGCCAAGGTGGGGGATGCGCTTCTTTCCAGACGCACCCTTCAGACCTTCCTCTACATTGGCTCAACCCTCCTGGTGCTGTCGGCCATTATTCTCGTCGTTCGGCTCTGGGCCGACATCCACTGGGTACCCCGCCAGGCCATCCTACTTGTTGGGATGGTGGCCCTGTTATGGTCCGGCTTTCACATCCGATACACCATGGGGCTGCGGATCTCCGGTGGGGTGTTAATGGACATTGGAGCGCTGTGGGTTCCCCTGAACGTTGGCGCGCTCCTGTTCGAGTTCCTGGAAGTAAGCGGCGGAGCCGCTGTCCCCGGCATAGACGTTCCTCTGGGCCTCCCTATGGGCGGTTGGATGGCTATCGCGGCGATCAGCACCCCGGTCTACGCCTTTCTTGCCTACCGCTATCGCCTAGTCCTGTTGGCTCATGGAGCCGCCATCGGCCTCGCCGCCACGCTGATGACTGGCCTTGCCGCCCTCGACGTTGCCCTGGAGTGGCAGCTTGCTTCCATAGTAGCTATCAGCCCGGCATATATGTGGGTTATTCGCGAGCTGCGGAGCCGGCGCCTTTCCGAGCTGGAACAGAACCTTTTCTGGCTGGTGCAGGCCGCCGTTCCGGCGCTGCTGATCACCGTGGTGGCACTGGTAGCCGCCGAGGATGGCAGCCGAGCAGCGGTCACGGTGTCTGCTTGGTCGACAGTCCTCTTCTACGCCGTATCTTTCCGAATATACCGAAACCTGGCATTCGAGTCCCTTGTCGCTTTCGGCTTGCCCACGGCTCTGTTGCTCACCCTCTCAATGCATGCCTCCACGGTGCCGATAGCCTGGTACAACCTGGTGCTGGTTGGAACGACGATAGCTTACATTGCCGCCGCCCGATACATCAGGAAGTCGCCTCTTTGGGCCCGGTCCGACGACGCGGCCATGTCGGTATTTGGTATTCGGGTGGACCCCCTCTACGTGGTGGCGCTGGTCACGGCCGCCGCGGCGGCCATCTGGCCAGTGGCTACAGTACCCAGCGCTACCGTTTCCCTGTACGCTCTGGTCATACTCCTTGGAGCCGTGGCCTGGCTGTTCCAGCAACGCAGCGCCGCGTACCTGGCCGCCTTTCTATTGTTTGCTCCCTTTGCGTTGACCATCCACTGGGCGGAGGTTAGCACCCACTGGCGAGCCCTGCTGTTTGCTCCGCTGGCAATGGCTTACCTCGTAGCGGCGGAGGCAATCTCGGCACGAGACGGCGAAACCCGGCTTCCCTTGGTACGACTTCTGAATCCGGTAGTATCCATCAAAGGCTTGTTCACTCGCCCTCTTTTCCTTGCCGGATATGCCTCTACCCTTGTGGCGATTATTTTCGCGGCAGTAGAGCTGTTCAATAACAACAATGCTGCCCAGAACCTGGAATTTGTAGGCGGCGGCCCTGCTCCGTGGACGTTCCTATGGGTGGCCGGCATATACATCGCATCGGCGTACCTGCGCCGGACCAGCATTTTCGTCCACCTGGCGGCCTGGGGACTATTGCCCTTCGTACTACTACTGGCCGAGCGAGGTTTCTACCTCGGCTGGTCCTTTGAGTCGGCGGACTACTTCCTGTTGCTGGGCGGCCTCTCCCTGGGTTACTTGGCCGTAGGCGTTATCCTGGACCGGCTCCCAGGCCACTATTCCAAGGCCCTCTACCTGGTGGGCTACGCCCTGACGGCCGTGGGTATGGTCGGCACCTACCAAGAAAAGGTGTTCAGCCTTTCCTTGGTAAGCATGGCCGTGGCCGTTTACGCCGTGTCGGCCTACCTGGCGCACTCCGGCAGGCACCCAGCCTTCCACTGGCTCGTAGAGCAGGTGTTCCCCGACAAGGATGACCTGGCCAGACGAGTGACCAGAGGGTTTTTCCTCTACCTGACAGCGGGACTGTTCCCGGTGGCAGTGCTGCTGGCACTGAGCATGGGAGAGCCCGTTGTGGCCTGGTACGGTGTGACCTTGACCTTCATTGGTCTGGGGTACCTGGGAATCGCCGAGGTCTTCTCTTACAGAGATGCGGTATACCGTTACCAGTGGTATATCATCGGCGCCGCCCTTTCAATAATTGGTCCCTTAGTCACTCTGGACGACCCGACCCTCCGTTTGGTCGCCATCGGCGCTGCGACCCTGGGATACGGCGCTATGGCGGCTCTTACCCGTCGTCCCCTCTGGATATACCCCGTGGCGATATTGCTGCCAGCCCTGGCGACCCTTGGAATGAACAGGGCTAATGCTCCCCCTGAGTATTACGGCGTGGCCCTGTTGGGGCTAGCGGTGATTTATGGGGCCGTCGGGTTGGTCTGGAAACCCGACGATCTTGGGAGGCTGATACGGCCACAGGTCGGCCGTGTTGGTTCCTTCATTCTTCCCTTCTTCCTGGTGGCCTTCGTGCTGAGCGCAGTGGGCATAGGGCTGTCAGCCATGGAAAGCAATGGCATAATCGTCCTTACTCTCGCCATCGGTAGCCTGTACTATCTCCTGGCCACCATCGCGCTGCGCCAGACGCTTCTCCTGTACCCGTTTGCCGCGCTGCTCTCCGCAGCTTACGGAATGGGGCTGACCATAACCGGGGTAGACTCCCAGTACTACGGACTGCTGCTCCTCCCGGGCGTAGTGATTGTGTTGGCTGTCGCCTTGGTTCTTGAAGGGCACCCCAACCGCTACCGTTTCGGAAGCTGGTTCCTGCCGTTGAGGAGCGACCAGTCATCGGAGACTCATCCGAAGTTAAGTCTTCTCTCGCCAATGCTTCCCTTTGCGCTGGCCGCCTATGCGGGCAGCGTAGCGGTCCCAATACTGTCCTCAAGCCATGGCTGGCCCCTCTTCTGGGGATTGACCTCCGTCGCCGCCATCTATGGCTACTCGGCCTGGCGCTTCCGCACCCCTTTGTGGAGCTACGTTGCTCTGCCTGCGGCGCACATCGCCCTGGTGCGGCTGCTGTTCCTTCTGTCGCCCGGAATGTCCGTGGCCGTGGTGGGCGTGTACATGGTTCCGGCAGCGTACCTGGTCGCCGGATTAGGGGTTCTAGCGGTGAGGTTCCAGGATAGAACTCCCAAAGTGTCCACAGGATCCTTCTCAATGGAATCGATGCCGGCCCTGACCCGCCATTGGGCGCTGCCCTTCTTCATCGTCGCCTTGCTGGGCGCCGCCTCCTCCACTATCCTGGCCTCCTTCCAAGCCGACACCGGACTTGCCGCCGCCCTGGCCTACTCAATACCCCTGGCAGCAGCCGCCACGCTGGCCCGCCGCCAAGTCCCCGCCTGGGCCGCCCTCTCTTTCCTGGCCCTGGCTTTTGTCCACGGCCTGCGGTTGGGCGAAGTTTCGTTGCTCGATTCGCCAGTCTATATTGCTGTACTAGCAGCGGCCCTGGTGACAGCCTCCTATTTCATCCGCCAATCGGATAGCCAAGGGCAAGATGAGGCCCAACTAGGTCCTTCCCCTTGGGCCGTCTGGGAGTTGCCCCTCAGGGCCTTTGCCTTCCTGGCCATAGGGCTGGCCCCGATACTGGGACTGTCCGCCTGGCTGGCGGAGGGCGCCGCTTCCGACGACCTCCAACCGCTGGTCTTTACATTGGCCATTACCGGCCTGACACTGGTGGGAGCTGCATACTTGCAAAGGCGAGCCTGGCTCACTTACCTTGCGGTAGCCCTGCTAGGGGCCTCCTATATGACCCAGCTTGCGGTATTCGACACCGGCCAGGCCCAGTTCTTTGTTATTCCCGCAGCCCTTTACCTGATGGCGATAGCCTATCTGGAGCGAGGTCGTCGTCATCAAGCGCTGGTGACGCTATTGGAGTCGGCAGGCCTGGCCCTACTCCTGGGCGTGACTCTGCTCCAGTCCCTGGGCCTCTTTACCAACGACGTTAACCACCAGTTATACTCCCTGCTCCTGTTCTTTGAGAGCTTATTAGTAGTCCTTTGGGGACTGTCGGTAAGGTGGAAGCGTCCCCTATTCGGCGGCATCGCGGCTTTCATAGCCAACCTCGCTGTCTTGCTGTTCGACCCGTTAGGCGAAGGTCCGGTGGAGGCCACCATTCTGTGGGCTGTGTTTGGAGGCGTGGGTATAGCACTGGTTGGAAGCGCGGTGTATCTGGAGCGCAACCGAGAGAGGTCCTCAGCAGCCCTCCGTCGGGTCATTGACCAGTTGGCGGATTGGAGCTAGACCAGGGAAAACCTAGACTATGGGACGTTTGAGAACCGAAGGGTCTATCTTGCGAGGAATGAGCCTCCCGTCGGCCGGACTGCCCATAAAGGCGCCGTTTTCCACCATCACCTTCCCCCGGAGGGTCACCACCGTAGGCCATCCTTCAACCGGCCACCCTTCCCAGGGGTTATAGTCGCCCAGATGAAGATCCTTCATCGTGAGGGTCTTTTTTACTGAGGGATCAATGATAGTAATGTCGGCGTCACTTCCGGGGGCAATCGCGCCCTTGCGGGGGTAGAAGCCCAAGAGCTTGGCGGGGTTGGCAGAGGTGATGGCCACGTAGCGTTCTAAGGACATCCCCTGTTGCACCACGGCCTCTGAGTAGGCAACCGCCATCCGTATCTCGATACCAATGTTGCCTCCCTGTACATCCACCACGGTCCTACCCCTGGTCTTGTCCTCGTAGCTGGTGCCAATGGCATCGGTGGCCAGGATGTTCAGGTCCCCCCGCATCAGTCCGTCCCAAAGCCGCAGCCGGTCGCCTTCAGACTTGGTTGAGGGGTAGGTATGGTACTTCATGCCGTCGGGCTCCTTGTAGTTTTCCGAGTTAAAGGAGCAGTAGAGGAGAATGGTCTCACCGTCAACCGGGAACCCTTTGCTTCGAGACTCGGCGATGGCGTTGACCCCCTCCTTGGCACTGGTGTGAACGATGTACATAGCCGATCCTGTGTGCTCCGCAACCCGAATCGTCCGACGCACCGCCAGGTCCTCCGAGAGGTTGGACCGTATCTCTGGCAGGTAGTACCAAGCCCACTCTTCCTTCTCTCTTGCTACCTCGTAGTTCCACTGGACAATCTCGTCATCCTCAGCGTGAATGGCCACTATGCCGCCATGCTGGGCGGTCTGCTCCATGATAGATACCAGCTGGCCCGTGCTTATCATGGTGATGGGACGGTTGGGTCTGGGAGCATGGTTGGTGGTGTATACCTTGATACTGGGGAAGCCTGCGGAAATCAGATCTTTGATCTGAGGTATGTTTCTGGTAGTTGTGGAAGGGCCATGAAAGCTGCAGTGGACCGAGTAGTCGATATACATTCTGTCTTTAAAAAGGTCTGTGTGGCGGTGAACCGCCTCTAGCACATCACCTCCATCGGGTTGAGTGGCAATGGCAAAGTCCATCATAGTGGTTGTGCCGCCCCATAGGGCCGCCAGGGAAAGGTCTTCCGGTCCGGCGGTAACGTTACCCCAAATCTGATCCCGGTGGGGGAAGCCCACGTGGGTGTGGGCCTCGATGCCTCCAGGAACAACGATCTTGCCAGTGGCGTCAATGGTCTTTTGGGCGTCCTCGTTAAGGGAGCCGGGTAACATCACGCCAACAATTCTTTCACCCTGCACGGCAACATCCCACTCACCCACTCCCGTAGGAGTAACTACTCGTCCGCCTTTGATTACCAGGTCCAGCATCATTAGCCTCCCTAATCCTTACGCCACCGCTGAGGTATGGCAAAGCGATTTCGGGACATGATCTCACGACACGATCGCAATTGGTAGAGGCCAGAAACGCAACTGGGTCACGCAGTTAATTCGACGTACGGGTTTTACGGTGAGATATGAACACCCATTCTGGGCTGCACTCGACTCTATGTCTTGCTGAGTCCTCCCGACCTGTCCCGATAATCCCGACATCGGTAATAACGGGACAGGTCGGAACAATTGGGACTTCTTTCAGCACAGACCGGCGATCGCGCACTAACTGAAAGGAGAGGCAAACAAAGGACACCAAGGAAAAACTTGCACACAGAATCAGCTAGATCAAGCGCAAAGGGCAAGAGGGATCCCTGCGTAACCAGCCTGGAAAGACAGGTTAAGCAGGGACCCTCCAAGACTCCCTAGGTCACATAGACCTTGCTAGTCTACAAATCGCCAACGCCTGGTACATCGCCGGTCGGCCGGGCACAAGTACTGGCCTGTGGTTAGCTGCGCTCGTCAACTAGCTGCTAAGCTAGCGGTTCTCTCCTTGCGCTCCGGAAAGCTTTCACCATCGGCGATCCTGATGCTGGAGACCAGCACCACTGAGTCGTTAAAGTGCTGCTCCTCTACCTCTATGGAATCGGAATCTACGGGCAGGTAATTGGCAGCGGTCTCTAAAAGGCTATTCTTCAGGGCCGCAGTTTTCTTAGGTGAGAGCAACGGCTGCGGATTTTCCACTGCCTCGCCATCGTTGAACACGCGGACGTTAGCGATCAGCAACAATGACTCACCGGACTGTTTAATGTCAATCTCCAGGCAATCACGCTCAATGATTACGTATTTGGCCATAACCACCAAAAGATCGTTTTTCAGCGCTTCCAGGCTCTCCGCGGTCAGAGAAGACCTGTCCTGAAGTAGCACCAACTGAAGGCGTCGGTGAGCCTCAAACCTGCTTGCTTCCCCTTTTTCGAAGGCCCTCTTTACGAACTCACCTATGTTGTCAAAGGCCTGGGGCCGCTTCACCATTCCGCGCAGGTTCTCAAGGGATGGCGCTCGTTTTACAATTCCCTTCAGGTTGCCAATGGCCGGCGGCCGTTTCACTAATCCGCGTAGGTTCTCAAGCGCTGGCGCCAACTGCTCCCTTGATACCCACCATTTTCTTGAGCCACGTGAAGAGCCCATCGCGTACCTCCAGCTTCAGCATTGGAACATCCTCTCCCTCAACCCTCGCCGCCACACGTCGGAAAGCCTCTCCAGAACGAGACTTCATATCGTGGACCACGGGTATTCCCCTGTTGGCGGACACAATCATCTTCTCGTCTTCAGGGACAAGGCCAAGCAACTGAACAGACAACAAATCCAGTACGTCTTCCGTCGTCATCATATCGCCACGACGTACCATACCGGGTCTGACACGGTTCAGTATCAGCTCCGGCTTGGACAGACCTGCCGCTTCGATGAATCCTATTACCCTGTCGGCATCCCGGATGGCGGCCACATCGGGCGTAGTTACCACGATGGCTTTATCGGCCGCTTCCATTGCGTTTTTGAAGCCTTGCTCAATGCCGGCGGGAGAATCGATCAGGATGTAGTCAAAGTCGGGCTTTAGCTTCTCACAGAGTCCCTTCACCTGCTCGCCAGTTACCGCGGTCTTGTCACGAGTCTGCGCTGCTGGAATAAGGAACAGATTCTCGGTAAGCTTGTCCCGAATCATCGCCTGCTGAGGCTGACACACCTCCTCAATAACCTGGACAAGGTCGTAGACGATCCGGTTCTCAAGACCCATGACCACGTCAAGGTTCCGGAGCCCGATGTCTGCGTCGATCAAGAGCACTTTGTGGCCTCGAAGGGCCAGTGCTGACCCTACGTTCGCCGTTGCAGTGGTCTTGCCCACGCCTCCTTTACCCGAGTTGATAACATATACCTCACCTTCCATGGCTTCCTCTCCTTCCTCCAATTAGACCTAGGGATGTAAAGCTCTACTACGGGGGGTCCTGAATCAGAAGCGCAATCAATTAGTCAAAAGCGCTATTTTGCAGAAGCGGCATCTCAGGGATACAGGGTCTGTCAGGAGAACAACAGTCGCTCTGAAGCTTCTACCTGGGTCTATCCTAACCCCTGGAACCGCTTTCTAGGTCGAGCCCAACAAGGCAGCAGATCAGTCAACCGTCTAGCAGGTGCTCAACCTACCAATCACACCGGAAATTCTGTGCCGCTGAATCGTATGAAGATCACACGCTGCCAAGACTTTGAGACCACGCTTATCACCGTGGTGACCTTCTGTTTGGGTGGAAGCCAGATACATTCACTGACAACCAAATTTAGTATTTATTATGGTAACTTTGGGCATATAGCTGTCAATGAAATTAAATGCGTATTATAACCAAATTTCAAAACTTTTTTGAGAATTAACTCAAACAACCAATTAGTAGGATTGTTGGCTCACGGTCAATTGGGACTAAAGGGCGATGCGGACAGCAAGTTTGTAATGCAGAATAGCTAAAAGGGAGTAATCAAGCTCACCCAGAAAGTCGGCAAAACCGAGCAGATACCCGTACCTAGGCCGCTATGGTGTTGACCGCATACTCCCGGCTCTTTGTGAGCCTCTGAGGTTCAAATATGGATATTCTAGCCCTTGCGGGCCTTTCCTTCTTGGGACTTGTGATAGTTGACTCTGGTATTGAATTCTTTCGTCAGCGCAAGGCCAGACAATTAGAATCGTCGGTTATGCCGCCGGACTCCAACCCGGATATCTAGCCCTTCGATCCCACCGCGGTCCGCCAACCTCATATCAGCTCAGGCTCCCAACCTCAGCAGCAAGGTCTCCAGCGACGAGTGAAAACCTGGTCACGCTTCACAGGCTCCCAGACCCTAAACCACCAGACCATACTTGGCCGAGCCGTCTCCCATCGAGTGCGATCCTTATTAAAGCCAGCGCCGCAGCCAGCGGGCTAGCATCAGCTCCAAGCGAGACCTGGGAGTAAGGTGGCTGGTTACAAAGCGGGTCATGTCGCCGCCGCCGAAGATCCACGACGACCGCCACTCCTTTAGCTCCTCAGCACCAAATCCATTGCCCTCAGGCGTAGTAAATCCTCGGAAAGGCTCCCAGTGTCGCTGTTTCTCCCTTCGGACGAGGGCAGTCCCCTGGGCCTCAGTGACCAGTGTAATTCCCGCGGCCACGTCCCACACCCAAGGGCTGCCAAAGAGGGAGTACTGGATTACGCCGCTGGCGGTCATGGCCAGCTCGTATGCCACACTCCCAGGGCTCCGTAGCTCACCGACCTCACCCCTGAAACCTTTCTTGAGATGAAAGAACCTGGCATAAAAAGCGGGGAATATACTGATGCGACCTCGCCGGGGCTTGGAGTCCTGGGAAACGCGTATAGCCTCGTCGTCGCGAAAGGCGCCTCCCCCCCGCCGTGCATGATAGACGCTCCCTTTGCTGTTCCCGGGCGATGGGGTGAAGATGCAGCCTAACACCGGTTGACCTTTTTGCAGCACTCCAACCGACACACCAAAGATAGGTAGGCCATTAATGAAGTTGACCGTGCCGTCCAAGGGATCTATAACCCAGGTAAAGTCGGAAGACGAAGAGTCCACCTGGGAGCCTTCCTCAGCCAGCATGCTGTGGTCGGGGTACTCCTTGAGGATAGCCTCCTTTAAATACTCCTCACTGCGCTTATCGGCGTCGGTTACCGGATTCGTCTGGTCTTCCGACTTGTACTCAATGGTCAGAGGTTTCTGGAAGTGCTCCAAGAGAATGGCTCCAGCCCGGCGAGTCAAGCCGATGGCAAAGGTTTCCATCTCCTTTAGCTGTTCATCATTCATAGGGATGTAGCTCTTTTACCGCCAAGTTCGAAGTAGGCCTAATCTAGCACCGGCCTCGGGCAAAGGCAACCGGGGGCCAGGGGGTCTGCTAATCGGTGGGAAGGCGGGAAGTCTCCAGAAAGCCCAGGTTAGTTAAAATCTTGGATATGGAGTAGCTCCTGTTTAGGGCATAGAAGTGGACTCCCTCTACACCGCTGTCCCAGAGCTCCCTCACCTGCTGGGTGGCCAGCTCTATGCCCAGCTCGCGAACGGCATCGCTGTCATCCGCTAGCTCACCTAGCCTCTGGTCCAGGAGAGGCGGTACTGTAGCACCGCAGAGGGCTGTAAATCTACGAACTTGGGCCGTATTCAGGATAGGCAGTACGCCAGCCAGTATAGGCGCCTGAATTCCAGCTTTTCGGGCCCGGTCCAGGAAGGAGAAAAAGTAGCTGTTGTCGTAGAAGAGCTGGGTGATGAGAAACTCCGCCCCCGCTTCCAGTTTCCGTTTGGTGTGTTCCATGTCTATGTCCAGGTCAGGGGACTCCGTGTGCCCCTCTGGGTAGCAGGCGGCGGCGATACCGGAGCTGAAGTTGCCTCGGATGTACTCAATCAGCTCCGTGGCGTGACTAAACCCACCCTTCACCGGAACAAAGCTAGACTGGCCCCTGGGAGGGTCCCCTCGAAGGGCGATAATGTTTTCTATGCCAACTGCCTCCAGCCGAGTCAGGACCCCGTGAATCTCCCCTTTGGTTTGGCCCACGCAGGTGAGATGGGCCATGGGCAACAGGTCCGTCTCTCGTTTTAGGCGGGCCACTATCTCCTCGGTAAGGGCCTGAGTGGTCCCGCCGGCCCCGTAGGTGACTGAGACAAAGTCTGGACGAAAGGCCTTGAGTCTATCAATTGCCCTGAAAACGGCAGGCACGCCCTCTTCCGCTTTAGGGGGGTAGAACTCAAAAGAAAGGGTGCGCTTTCTTTTGAGGATGTCCTTGATCTTTATCTGCAGTACCTCACCCCGTGTCTCATCTCGGTTAATATTCGGTATATTTTAACACCTCGCCCTGGCCCCAGTTCCTCATTTTTCAAGCTCCAAGATAACAAAAGGCCTTGGCAAGAGTCACCAAGCTGCCACTGGCTTATTAGAAACGACTCACCCTATATCGAATAGTTGGTCCGAATTGTATCTGCAATCATACCCTCCACCGTTCGCCTCCTCCAAAGGGCGACACTTCCATTAGGCCAAGGCCTATGCCATAATCGCCCCGCCCAGTCGGCTAAGGAGAACGGTTAATGCTATTTAACTCCCGCCGCTCACCGGTGCTGTCTCGCAAGGGAATGGTAGCCACCAGCCAGCCCCTGGCGGCCATGGCAGGCCTGCAAATGCTTATGAAGGGCGGAAACGCCGTGGACGCGGCGGTGTCTGCGGCGGCTACCCTAAACGTGGTAGAGCCGGGGTCCACCGGCGTTGGCGGTGACCTCTTTGCCATGGTCTGGAACGCCAAGGAGCATCGGATACGGGCCCTCAACGCCAGTGGCCGGGCCGCCGGCGCAGCCTCCCTTGGAGAGTTGCAAAACAAGGGCTTCTCTTACATACCCAGCGAATCGGCTTACGCTGTAACGGTGCCGGGAGCGGTGGATGGCTGGGATACTCTGACAAGCACCTGCGGCTCTATGCCCCTATCGGAAGTGCTGGCTCCCGCCATCGAATACGCGGAAAAAGGGTATCCCGTTTCGCCCGTAATAGCCAGGGGATTCGCGTCGGCCCTTCCCAGGCTAACGCGCCATCCTTCGGGAAAGGAGCTTCTCCTCAACGGCAGTGCTCCCAAGACCGGCCAGGTGCTGCAACTGCCTGAGCTGGCCCTCTCCCTTCGAGCCATCGCTGAGGGGGGCCGAGAGGCCTTCTACCACGGCCCCATAGCCCAAAAGATAGCGTCCTACGTTCAGGAGAAGGGGGGCTGGCTCACCGTTGAGGACTTTGCCAGCCACACCTCCTCCTGGGACGAGCCCATCAACACTGAGTATAGGGGTGTAACCTGCTGGGAGTGCCCCCCCAACGGCCAGGGGCTCAACACCCTCATGGCCCTGAACATTGCGGAGGGCTTTGACCTGACCTCTATGGGGCTTCAGACCACCGATACCTATCACCACCTGATTGAGGCGATGAGATTGGCCTTTGCCGACGGCCTCCAATATATCACCGACCCGAACCAAGTAACCGTACCCGTAGAGCGAATGCTGTCCAAGGCCTACGCCGAAAAGCGCCGAGCTCTCATTTCTCCGGAACGAGCTTTGAAGGAAGTTGCCTACGACCCAAACCTAAAGGACTCAGACACAGTGTACGTCACCTGCGTTGACGGCCAGGGGAACGCCTGCTCCCTAATAAACAGCCTCTTCCAAGGCTTCGGCACGGGGTTGGTGGCGCCCGGTACGGGAATAGCCTTACAAAATCGGGGCATCAGCTTCTCGTTGGACCCGGAGCACCCCAACGCCCTGGCCCCAGGCAAGCGCCCCTTCCATACTATTATTCCAGGGCTGGCCACCAAAGAGGGAGAGCTGTGGCTAAGCTACGGCGTTATGGGCGGCTTCCAGCAGGCCCAGGGCCATCTTCAGGTTATGGTTAACATGATCGACTTTGGCCTTGACCCACAGGCCGCTCTGGACGCACGACGCTTCAACGTAAACCTTGACGGAACCACCAGCCTGGAGCAGGATGTACCCCTAGGAGTCATTGAAGGACTGCGGAGCCGAGGCCACCTCATCACTCCCGAAAGCGGCCAGTCCGGCCTCTTCTTCGGCGGAGGGCAGATAATCCAGCGGGACCCCGAGACGGGAGTGCTGGCGGCGGGGTCAGACCCAAGGAAGGACGGGTGCGCCGTAGGCTGGTAAAAACGACTTAGGGACCTTAGGGCAGCTAGCCCGAAATAGAAATCTAAGGGAGGGGTTATGTCGCTCAAAGGGAAGGTAGCTCTGATAACAGGGGCCAGCGAAGTCCCGGCCAGCACCATCGCCGTTGCCCTGGCAAGGGCAGGGGTCAAGGTGGCGGTGGAGGGTGCCGCGGGTGTTCAGGAGCGGGTCCTCAGAACCGTAGAAACCTTTGGCGGCGATGCCCTGCCGGTAAGAGGCGATGTGGTCAACGAGTCCGACGTGAATCATATACTGTCCAACGTTGAGGCCATCCTGGGTCCCGTGGACATCCTGGTCAACGCCTCAGGAATACGCCTAAGCAAGTCCCTGGGAGATACCAGCGCGGAGGAGTGGGACCGGGTGCTGGGAAGCAAGGCCAGGGCCGCCTTCCTTTGCAGCAGGGCAGTAATTCCCGGCATGAAGCAGCGTGGTGGCGGCCACGTTATCTCCATCAGTTCAGCCCAGGCCCTCCATGGCGAGGCGAACCAGACTGCCCTCTGTGCTTCAGAACACGCACTAATAGGCTTCAACCATGCCCTGGCCCGGGAGGTTAGTGGTTCAGGAATCCGTGTGTCCCTTCTCATCCCTGGGGGTTCCATCGAAGGCCAAGAGGGATCTAAGGGAATGGACCCGGAGGATATAGCACAAGGAGTGGTTTATCTGGCCAGCCAGACGGGTCCCTCCTCCGGTGCCCAGCTTATTGTGCGACCCTGAGCCTGGAGCACCATCGCAATAACCAATAAAACGAGAAAAGGCCATGAAAGACCCCTTTGCCGGTATGCATTGGATGCTGGTGACCCCCTTCAACAACGCAGAAGAGGTAGACACAGGCTCCATCAAGAAGCTAGTGGAGAAGGCCGCAGAGACAGGGTGCGTCGGCGTGGTGGCTCTTGGCGAGATGGGAGAGTGGCGCCGCCTGGCAGACCGGGAACGAAGCGTTATCCTTGACCAGGTAATGACTGCCGCCGGCGACCGACTCAAGGTGACCGTTGGCACCACCGCTCCCAGCACCTATGTCGCCGTGGAGAGGGCCAGGGAGGCCCAGAAAGCTGGAGCCTCTGCCGTAATGGTTTCACCGCCCACTCTAGCCAAACCCAACCCCGAAGCCGTGAAAACCTTTTACCAGCGTATTGCGGACTCGATAGACATACCCCTGGTGGTGCAGGACTTTCCTCAAACTTCGGGGGTCCACATGTCGCCCCAGTTCACGGCCCAACTGGCAGAAGCGATCCCTTCCTTTCAATACCTGTACTTAAGTTATCAATATTCCCGTTAGATGCGAATGCGTACGTTATTTTAATCCGTGGGCCGGCGTGCACAACTACTTGGCGAACCAGACCTCTCATCAACTCAGCCTTGGTTTCCTCGCTTGCCTTAACTATTTTTTCTTTCAAGCTGCCTAGAATTCCCTCAGCTGTAATCAGCTGTCTCTCACCTTCTTGGAGACTGATAAGCTTGTCCGTAAGGCTCTCA
>JAPULR010000104.1 GCA_027294635.1 Chloroflexota bacterium
CGTATTCCCTTCATCCGGGGTGTGCTAGTTCTGGTAGAGACCCTGGTCCTGGGCATCAAGGTCCTAACCCGCTCGGCCAACCTTGCCCTGGAGGACAGAACTGACGGCGAGCAGAAGGAGATGTCCGGCTGGGTCATGTTCGCCTCCCTGGGTCTGTCCTTATCCATAGGTGTGGCCTTCTTCTTTCTGTTGCCCCTCTTCGCCGCCCGGTCCCTGGACTCCACCCTCGACTCGTGGCTGGGGGCCGGCGCCGGGGCCGACTTCTTAAGCAACTTCCTTGAAGGCGTCCTTCGCCTGGGCCTCCTCGTGGCCTACATATCGGCCATCGGCCTTTTGAAGGACATTCGGCGGGTCTTTGCCTACCACGGCGCTGAGCACATGACCATCCACGCCTACGAGCACGGCCTGCCCCTCGAGGTGGACAAGATACGACCCTTCTCCACGGCCCACCCACGGTGTGGTACCGCCTTCCTACTGACGGTAGCCGTGGTCGCCATCTTCGTCTTCGCTCTCCTGGGACGCCCAGACATCCAGTGGGCCATCCTCTCCCGAATCCTGCTCATACCGGTCATCGCCGGCATCAGCTACGAGATCATACGGTTCAGCGGTACCCACCAGGGCAGTCTGCTGTCCAACATCGTCGCCGCTCCCGGGATGACGCTTCAGCGTCTCACTACCCGCCGCCCCGACGACGACCAGATCGAGGTGGCCATCCACGCCATGAACACCGTTCTAGCAGCTGACCAGGGTGAGGAGTTGCCTACGGATGAAGCTGAGCCCCAGGAGCACGAGCTAGGGGCAGAGAAAGATCGGGGTTTTCAAGATTAGCATCGCCCTCCGGAACGACATCCAATCCAGGGGTTAAACAGCAGCGCGTCCCTTGAGCATAACTGTGGAGTCCGCCTTCCTACCCCCGCCGCTCCCGCAGCACGTCCCATACTTGTTGGGGCTTGATATCTGAAGCAGCCATCAGCACCAGGGTATGGTACAGCAGGTCCGCCACCTCTGAAGGCAGGTTCTCCGTGTCCCCCTGGGCGGCGGCTATGGCCGTCTCTCCGGCCTCCTCGGTTACCTTCTGGGCCACCCGTCCAATGCCTCCTCGAAGCAGCTCCGCGGTATAGCTGCCCTCGGGCATATTCTGCTTCCGGTCCTGAATCACCGCAAAAAGCTCGTCCAGAATCCCGGACCCGGGGTCCGTGCGGAGGTACTCCTCTGTTTCAGGCACCCCTTCCAGGGGAGTAAAAAAGCAGGATGTGTTTCCCGTATGGCAGGCAGGGCCGTCGGGGACTACCTTCAGCAGCAGGGTGTCGCCGTCGCAGTCCACCCAGGCCTCTTTCAGGTTCAAATAGTTGCCGGACACCTCTCCCTTGTGCCACAGGTCCTCCCGGCTGCGGCTGTAGAACCACACCTGCACCCCCTCCACCGTCCGTTTAAGAGAGCCGGGGTTCATGTATCCCAGCATCAGCACCTGGCCGGTGTTGATGTCCTGGGCGATTGCGGGTATCAACCCCTGCTTGTCCAGCTTTAGCTCCATTAGTTCCACCTCTCCAATATCTGCGGCAGCTCCGCCAGGCTCTCGATCTGATAGTCCGGCGGCGGAAGGCCGTTGTCCAGCTCCTTGCCATAACGGTTTATCCACACCGTGCCCATTCCAACTCCTTTGGCCCCCTTCACGTCGTCGAAGGGGTTGTCACCCACGTACACCGCCTCCTGGGCCGACACGTCCAGCTCCTCCAGAACGCGCTGAAAAGGGAGGGGGTGGGGCTTGTAGGCACCCACCATTTCCGACGACAGCACCACCTGGAAATCCAGGTCCAAACGCTTCAGCTGAGGCAGCAGGTAGTCATCGTCGGCGTTGGACAGAATCGCCGTAACCCAGCGCTGCTGAAGAACCGAAAGAGCGCCCGGTACTTCCTTAAAGGGTTCCCGGAGACCCATGGAGCGTACGGCGGCCTTGGCCGCCTCAGCCGCATCACCCTCAAGCTGCATGTCAGCGAATACCTGCACAAAGCACTCCCTCCACGCCACTTCGTAGCTCTTGAAGGGTGGACTCTTCTCAGGCTCCTCCAGATTGAGCCGGGTGCGACGGAAACCAACCTCCAACGCCTTCCACTCTCGGTACAGCGTCTGGGGGTCTGTGGCTAAACCCTGGGAGCGGCATATCTCCTCAAACAGCTCTATCCAGGACCTCTCTGGATTAGATACCAGGGTCTCATACATATCGAAGACTACCGCCTTAACAGATGACAACGCTAACCACGCTCTCCTTCACACGAAATACCATAAGCCTATAAAGGCCTTACCGGAACGCCCCGTTGCGCTAGGTACTCCTTGGCCTGTCTTATAGAATAGGTGCCGAAATGGAATATACTGGCCGCCAACACCGCGTCGGCCTTGCCCTGATGTATAACGTCGTAGAGGTGTTCCAGCTTGCCAGCCCCACCGCTGGCAACCACCGGAACCGACACCGCCTCAGAGATAGCTCTATTGAGCTCCAGGTCGTACCCGCCCTGGGTTCCGTCGCTGTCCATGCTGTTGACCACGATCTCTCCAGCGCCCAGGTCCACGGCTTTGGCCGCCCACTCAACTGCGTCCAGGGTGGTCTCCTGTCCGCCACCGTGACCGGTGCGGACTCGAACCCGCCAGCGCCGAGGACTGCTCTCCGGAACGCGCATGGCGTCCAAGCCCAACACGATGCATTGACTGCCGAAGGCGTGCGCCCCTTCCTCGATCAAGCGTGGATTCTCCACCGCCGCGGTGTTGATGGAGACCTTGTCGGCACCCGCCTTAAGCATCCGTTGCATATCGTCTACCGTTCGCAGGCCACCGCCCACCGTAAGGGGTATAAAGACCTGCTCCGCCGTGCGGGAGGCCACATCCAGCATGATGCCCCTCTCCTCAACGGAAGCGGTAATGTCATAGAACACCAGCTCGTCAGCTCCCTCCCTATCGTAAAAGGCGGCTAGTGCCACCGGATCGCCAGCGTCCCGGTGGTCAAGAAACCGGACCCCCTTGACCACACGGCCTCCTTTTACATCCAGGCAGGGAATTATGCGCTTGGTGAGCATGGAAAGCCCTCTACGTTTCAGGAGGCAGTCCACCAACGAGTGCGTTTCGCAGCCGAGGAAACTACCGCTTGAACAGGAGCATGTACTGGGTGCCCTTGAGGTCCCGCTGACGCAGGAGCGTGAGGCCCGCATCCTTCCCAATAGCCATCATCTCCTCGGGCTCAATCCGCATCTCCAAGGGCGGGCCATACTCCGTCTCCTTGCGGTACCATTCTAGCACACAGCACCATCCGGACCGTTTGAGGAGCTTCGCCGCCGCTTCAAGAAACGCCAGTCGGTCCTCGCTGTTGTGTATGACGAAAGCCAAAAGCAGGCCATCTAGGGAAGCTTCAGGGAGAGGTAAGTTGGCCCCGTCGTTCTTCAGAATCTCGATATTGCCCAGCTTGGCCGCCGTCACCCGCTCCCGTAGAGCTTCCAGCATCTCATCGTCAGTATCCAGGGCATAGAGCTTGCCGTGGGCAAGGTACTTGGCCAGAGGCAGGGCAAAATAGCCCGGCCCGCAGCCGATGTCCGCCACGTGGTGGTAAGGGTCTACGGGAAGCCGAGTTATCAGCTCGTAGGGGTCCAGTTGCTGCTGTCGCTCGGGGGAAAGGAGGGCTTTGATGAAATCACCTGTTGTCATTGGCTTGTTGGACATATACCTATTTCTCTTCCGTGCCGTCTTCGGTTAGAGTCGCCGCCTCCTCTGACTGCCTGCTTTCCTCTTCACGCAGGTCCATTAGGCGGCGTATACGAGTCTCCACATCGGTGCCCCAGTAGAGGGTGCGATGGGGAAAGGGTATCTCGATTCCTTCCTCATCAAAGGCCCGCTTTAAGCGGCGCCGGAACTCCCCAGCCACGGTCCACTGCTGTATGGGCTTGGTCTCGCCCAGGACCTTGATGGCGATACCCGATTCACCAAAGTTGTCAACCCGCAAAGGCTTGATGGGGTCTGTAATCAGTGGGCCAAACTCCGGGTCCTCGGCCAGCTCCGCGCCCACCTTTCGAATCACATCCATCACATGGTCCAGGTCCTCCTTGTAGGCCACCTCAATGTTCAGGTTTACCCGCGACTTCTCCTTGGTGAAGTTGCTGGCAACGCGTATCTCTCCGTTAGGAATGATGTGCTGGATGTAGTCCAGGTCCCGCAGTGTAGTGCGCCGCAGGTTGATGTCCTCAACCAGCCCCGCTACTCCGGCAACTCTGGCAACATCGCCAACGCGGTACTGGTCTTCCAGCATGATAAAAATCCCGGAGATGAGGTCTCTAATAAGGCTCTGGGCCCCGAAGCCTATGGCGATTCCCACCACTCCGGCCCCGGCCAGTATGGGTGCGATGTTGATGCCCAGCTCTGCCAGGATCATAAAGAAGGCTACAGTTACTATGCCCACGGTGAGGGTATTAGACACAACCCCCTGAAGGGTGCGGGTACGTTTGTCTATTTCTGTCGATTGTTCGTCGGGATCTCCTCGCCGGGTCAGGTACTGCTGTATAAGGGGCGCCGTCACATGTTTAACCACCCTTATAACCGTAATGGCCACCACGACAATTACACCGATAGTCAGAATTCGGGTGCCCAGCCACCTTCCTATGACGGCTCCGCTGTCCCCCGCCCCGTTACGTAGGTCATTGAGATTGGCTCCTAGCTGAGTGGCTATGATAAGCCCCGCTGTCAGCAGGACCACCAGACCCAGGACGATCTTAAAAAATCTCGATACAGGGCGAACAAAATCGGAAAGGTCAGCGGGGATAATTTCGTCTACCCAGCGGAGGAACCGTCGTAGATACTTGGGCACCAGCCAACGGATCAGGAGAAGAAGGACCACCGCCAAACCTACGGTGACTCCAATTACGATAATATTCTCTAGATCGACATCCATGTCATACCGCCGAGAAATCCTTGTTTAACAATTCTACCAGCACGTTATACAGGGTACTAGCGTAGCGCCGCTGGCTTTAGCCCTAACAAAGACATATCACAGTAAAGACCCTTTAATCACCGCTGGCCACCTTAATAGCCTCGGTCAGGTCCAACTCGCACCGGTATAGGGCGCTCCCCACCACCACGCCTTCAACCTCCGTTTGGACCAGGCGTCGTATATCCTCAAGGGCCGAAACGCCTCCGGAGGCCAGGATGGCCTGGCCTGTCCCACTGACCATGGCGCCAACAGCCTCAAAGTTGGGTGATGTCATGGTCCCGTCGCGACTGATGTCGGTGTACAGGAACCGCTGAGGCCCTATCTGGGCCATTCTCAAGACTAAGTCCACCGCATAAAGAGAAGTGTCCTTCAGCCAACCTCTGATGGCCACCTTGCCCTCTCGCGCGTCTACGGCCACTACTACTCGTTGTTCTCCCCAGTCCCGGCACAGCCTCTCCACCAGGTCCGGGTCCTCCACCGCCGCCGTCCCCATGATAATGCGGTCGACACCCGATTCCAGCAGTCTTTGTGCGGTATCCCGGCTCCTTATGCCGCCGCCCACCTGAAGGGGAATGTTTACCGCGCCAACAATGGCCTCAATGGCCCCCAGGTTCGTCGGAACCCCGTGCCGTGAGCCGTCCAGGTCTACAATGTGAAGCCTGGGCGCGCCGGCGCGCTCCCACCGTAGAGCAATCTCCACCGGGTCCCTGGAGAACACCGTCTCCCGGTTGAAGTCGCCCTGGTAAAGACGCACGCAGGCCCCGTCCTTGAGATCAATGGCGGGAATAACCTCCATGGCGGCTAGCTGCCGGCGGCCACCAGCGCGGCGTGCTCTACAAAGTTGCGGTAGACTTTCAGGCCCCAGTAGCCGCTCTTTTCAGGATGGAACTGGGTTGCAAGGATATTATCTCTGGCAAGAACGCTGCAAAATTTTAAACTGTACTCGGTGACTCCAATGGTCAATTGCTCTTCCTTGGGCTCCACGTAGTAGCTGTGGACAAAGTAGAAATATGCCTCATTGGGGACATCTTTGAGGACCGGATGCTGTCCCCCCAGCTCCACCAGATTCCAGCCCATGTGGGGCACCTTGAGACCCGCGGGCAGACGCCTAACTCTACCAGGGATTATCCCCAGGCAGGGGGCGTCTCCCTCCTCAGTGCTCTCCATGAGGAGCTGAAGCCCCAGACACACACCCAAAAAGGGCCGACCGGAAGCCACGAACCCCCTCAGTGGTTCCACCAGCCCCCGCCGGCCCAGGGCCTCCATAGCCGAGTCTCCCGCTCCGACCCCGGGAAGGATAACGGCATCTGCCAACGCCAGTTCCTTGGGGTCTCCCGAGATGATTGGGCTGACACCGGCCTTCTCCAGGGCCTTGGCAACGCTGCGTAGGTTTCCAGATTCGTAGTCCACCACCAAGACCTTTAAACTCTTGAATGAAGCAGGCAATGGGCTTGCTGGGTCAAGTTCAGCCTTCATCGCCCGTCAGCTTCTCCATCGGCAGGTGACGGTCTTCGTAACGGGCAGCTATGAACAGGAGGTCCCCCAGCCGATTCAAGTAGCGAATGATTTCTGGATTTACCAACCCTCCCGCCTCTTTAAGCCTCACAGCCTCTCTCTCGGCTCGCCGTACGCTGGTGCGGGCCAGGTCGATGGCTGCGGAGGCGGCTGAGGCTCCAGGCAGTATGAAGGAACGAGGCAACTGCACCTCATCCTGGAGGGAGTCAATGAGGCCTTCCAGACGGGTGGTCACCTCCGCTGAAAGAGGCGTAAAATGTTCCTTAAAGGTGTCGTACTTCTGAGGGTCCGTGGCCAGCTCCGCACCAACGGTAAAAAGATCGCGCTCCAGCTCCTTCAATAGCTCCCGCACGCGGCTATCCTGCGATAGAGCCCGGGCCAGCCCCAAGGCGGAAACAGTTTCGTCGGTGGCGCCGTAGGCCTCACAATGAAGGTCTGCCTTAGACACCCTGCCCCCATAGAGGAGGCTGGTCTCCCCTTGGTCACCGTATTTTGTATACAGACGCTTGCTGGTCGCCACTCTAAACTCACTCTCTAGAAACGATGAGGCCTCGGTTTTCGTACCTTCGTAGCCTCCACAAGGCACTAGGCATTATACTACGCAGCCACACCCCACGTTGCTAAAGCAGATATGCCCTCTGAAATTCATATAATCGGCATCGGCGGCCTGCCAGAAGTAAAGGCCGGAGACAATTTGGGTGACCTGATAATCAAGGCGGCCGCCGATCAAAAGACGCTCATTCAGAGCGGCGACGTGCTGGTGGTTACCCAGAAAGTGGTCTCCAAAGCAGAGGGCCGCATTGTAGACCTTTCAGAGGTAGAGCCCTCGCCCTTGGCCATCCAGATAGCTTCGGAGCACCAGCGGGACCCCCGGCACACCGAGGTGGTCCTGCGAGAATCCAAACGCATCGTGCGTATGGACCGGGGTGTGATCATCGCGGAGACCCGCCACGGCTTCCGATGCGCCAACGCCGGAGTGGACGCCTCCAACGTGGAAGGCCAAGAAACCGTGGCCCTCTTGCCCCTAGACCCAGACGCCTCAGCAAAGGCCATAATGACGCGGGTTCAGGAGATTCTGGGAGCGGAGATAGGTGTCATTATCTCAGACACCTTTGGCAGGCCCTGGCGGGAGGGGGCCGCCAACGTGGCTATAGGTGTAGCGGGACTCAATCCCCTTCTGGACTATCGTGGCCAGGTGGACCCTTTCGGCTACCCCCTGAGAACCACCACCATAGCCGTGGCCGATGAGCTGGCCTCCGCCGCAGAGTTGGTAATGGGCAAGCTGGACCAGGTGCCGGTAGCCCTTATAAAGGGTTACCCGTACCCAAGAGGGGATACGGGTATTGGGGCTCTTATCAGGCCGGCGGAACGAGACCTGTTCCGTTAAAAAGTGTGCAGAGACGGGGGCTTATGTGGCGCGACCGGGCTTGGCGAGCTACTCGTCGTCCAAATCGCCTGAGTCATCGCTGGGCACAGTCACCTTAATGGCCTCTTGAGGCGCCGAGTCACGGCTCTCTTCTCCCCATGGGGTAGACTCAATTACGTTCTTAAACTCCTGAGTCTCACCGCATAAACGGCATTTCCCATGGCTTACAGGGCCATCGGGCGCCTCTATAACCCAATGGTGGCGGCAGATACCTTCGTCTCTTTCGGCCTCTGGCGTCGGTTTTGCAATTTCTTTAGTTGTCATGGTCCTTCCTCTCCAATGGGGCGTTAATTTATCACGAAAACTGGACTTTGTCAATATAATCGCATATTATGCTAATAATACTATTAAATCAAGAACTGTTTGACATAGGTATGGGATTCTATTACCCTTTTACTAGCTTTAGATGATGATAAGCACATGGTAGTTGCAACCACCGGAACCCGACTAAAAATCCTCAATCTCCTCCAGAAGAAGGGAGACTCTTCCGTAAGCCAACTATCAAAGTACCTTGACCTAGCCTCCGCCACCGTTCGTCGTCACCTGGACGTGCTGTTGCGAGATCACCTGGTAGACTATCACCAGGTCCATAAGAGCCTGGGCCGTCCCGAGTATGCCTACACCCTTACCGAGGAGGGGCATGAGGTCCTTCCCAAACACTACCAGGACCTCCTCTCCTCCATTCTTTCCGAGCTCTCGGAATTAACCTTGGAAGACACCAACGGACACGACGGTAAAGAGCTATCAAACCTCCTTTTTCTCAAAATGGCTGAAGGAGCCACCAGGCACATGGCCGGGGAGGGATATCAGGCTCGCCTCTCCGCCCTGATAGAGATCCTGGCGCAGAGAGACTTCCTGCCAG
>JAPULR010000105.1 GCA_027294635.1 Chloroflexota bacterium
CCCCCAGGGCCCGCCCCTATTACTATGACGTTGTACAAGTCTTTTACCTCCATCGTTCCGCTATAATAGCAGACTAAGTCCGATCGAATGGCGGGTATACATTGCCCAGGTGAAAAGCGAGTGGTAGGCCAAGAGCTGTAACAAGCTCGAGAGGGAGGGTGTCACCAGCTTTAATCCTGGTAAGATTGAAACCTCCATCAGAGGTCTTCTCTTGGAGAAGTCCCAGCTTCAAGGCCATGGGGCTTGAGCAGGAGAGCCTCAGCCCGGAGGACTTCGTCCGCCTCATGGCATGGGAGCCCCGCCTCATTCGTCGTCCCATCGCCAAGGTGGGCGATCAGCTTATCACTGGCGGCAACCAAAAGAGCATCAAGGCGGCTTTACAGAACGGGTAAGTCGGAGGAAGGAATCCAGCCCAATGAACATATTCTTTGACGTGGACCAGACCATCCTGGGGATGGACAACTCCCTTCGCCCGGGGACCAAGGAGACCATGAGCAGCCTCATTGACGGCGGCCACCGGGTGCACATCTGGTCGGGCATGGGGGTCAGGAAGGAAGTGGTGAAGCGTCACAAGCTGGGCCCGCTTATTAGCGGTATCTATCATAAACCTCTGCATGACTACCACCAACGGTTGGAAGAGCTGGGTGTTCCCATGACTCCTGATTTCGTGGTAGACGACGATCCGGAGGTGGTGACGGCCTTTGGTGGCGTCTGGGTGCCGCCCTTCTATTTTGGCGGCACCCACGACAGGGAGATGGACCGCGTGTACCGGATAGCCATGCAGTTCGCCCACAAGGGCACCTCCGACGACGACCATTTCAGGGCCAAAGGTGTGCTTAAGCCCTTCTCCTAGCCAAAAGCCTTTTCCCTGGGTTTCTTAAATAGTGCCTCATTGCCATATAGCTCCGATGTAATGTGCCTTTGGCAGGGTCGGTGGCGGTTGAAACGAAGGGGGGCGCACAGACTTAGAGCAAAAGTTGCATACAACCGAAATCGTCGCTATATTTGCACCTGCGCTGCGACTTGACGTTGTGGCGTTTCAAGAATGCTATGGCGTTTCTTTATTATGACGCCGGTCATATCCTTGTGGGGGTCCAGTGGAGGGTTCCGTAGCGATAGGCCCTTACGGGTAGAGAAGGGGGGTACGTATGATAGATAGCGGTGATACCGCTTGGGTCCTTACGTCTTCAGCACTGGTCTTCATCATGGTGCCGGGGCTGGCCTTTTTCTATGGAGGGCTGGTCCGCAACAAAAACGTCCTGGGGACCATTATGCAGAGCTTCATTGCCCTGGCCATAGTGGGGGTGGTATGGGTTTTGTGGGGCTATAGCCTGGCCTTTGGCCCGGACATCGGTGGTTTTATTGGCAACCTGAAATATATAGGGCTGCGAAACGTATCGGCGACGGATGCTGGCCCTTACGCGGCCACCATTCCTCACCAGGCCTTCATGATTTTCCAGGCCAAGTTTGCCATAATCACCCCGGCCCTTATCGCCGGGGCCTTCGCTGAACGAATAAAGTTCAGCGCATTCGTCATTTTCATGATAGCCTGGTCCACCATCGTTTATGCTCCCCTTGCCCACTGGGTGTGGGGCGTTGATGGTTGGCTGGGACTGAACGGGTGGGGAGCTCTGGACTTTGCCGGCGGCTCCGTTGTGCACATCAGTTCCGGGGTTGCCGCACTAGCCGCGGCCTTCATCTTTGGAAGGCGTCTGCGATACGGCCAGGAGTCTATGGAGCCCCACAACATCACTCTCGTGGTCCTGGGAGCTTCTTTGTTGTGGTTTGGTTGGTTTGGATTTAACGCCGGCAGCGCCCTGGGAGCGGGGGCTATTGCCACCTCGGCCTTTGTGGTGACTCACATTTCGGCCGCCGTGGCCGCTCTTACCTGGGTGGGGATCGACTGGTATTTGAATGGAAAGCCCAGCGTCGTCGGCGCCGCCACAGGCGCTGTGGCGGGGCTGGCCACCATTACTCCGGCGGCGGGGTTTGTGGGGCCGATGCCCGCTGTCCTCATCGGACTGGCGGCCGGCACTATCTGCTACATGGCAGTCAAGCTGAAGAACAGGATGAGGCTGGACGATTCTCTAGACGTGTGGGCGATTCACGGCGTTGGCGGGACCATAGGCATGCTGGCAACAGGCATCTTCGTGGGCGTTGGTTTCTTGACCCTGGGCGATCACGTTCTTGAGGGCATGAGCCGCGGAGAGCAGGTCCTGCGCCAGTTGGGGGCCATTGGAGCGGTTGCGGGCTGGTCCTTCGTCATGACCATGGCAATCCTGTTAGTCCTTAAGCGGACTATAGGCATCCGTGTATCGGAGCACGAGGAAGAGCAGGGGTTGGACCTCTCTCAGCACGGAGAAGAATCGTACGGTAGCCTGTCCTAGGCCGTCGGGTGGGTCCATATTGCTCTGATAGGATTGGCTTGTTCTGGCTTGAGTTCGCTTGTGCCTGGCGGTGATGTCCGTTGGGGCCCAAGAGGTTGCTTTACAATCGGCGGACAGGGGTTGTTTTAAGGGCCCGGATATGGAAACATCAACCCTGTGAAGATCAGGCTTCTTTCAGAGCAGTTGGCTGCCAAGATTGCCGCCGGTGAGGTGGT
This sequence comes from Chloroflexota bacterium, assembly GCA_027294635.1. GTDB lineage: Bacteria > Chloroflexota > Dehalococcoidia > Lucifugimonadales > JAPULR01. The sequence goes on from JAPULR010000105.1 coordinate 2,603, forward strand.
GGAGCGCCCCGCCTCGGTAGTCAAGGAGCTCGTCGAGAACTCCCTGGACGCTGGGGCTACTCGGGTCGTTGTTGAGATACGCGGTGGGGGCGTGGACCTCGTCCGGGTCGCAGACAACGGGACCGGGATGCAATCCGAGGAGGTGGAGCTGGCCTTTCAGCGCTACGCTACCAGCAAGCTTGCCTCCACCGCCGATTTGGAAAGTATATCCACCCTTGGGTTTCGAGGAGAGGCTCTGCCTAGTATCGCCGCCGTTTCGCGGGTCCGCTTGGTGACAAGGCCAAAAGACAGGGACCAGGGTTGGGAGATCGCGCTGCAGTGGGGCCGGGTGCAGAGCAAGGGGCCTCAGGGTTGTCCTCCGGGGACATCCATCTCCGTTTCGGACCTCTTTGAGAACGTTCCCGCTAGACGCAAGTTTCTCCGTTCCGCTGCCGCTGAGGCCGGTCGCATCAACGAGTTGGTGTCCCGATACGCCATGGCCTACCCGGAGGTGGGGTTTCAGCTGACCATGGAGGGCCGGGATGTCCTGAAATCCTCGGGCAGTGGTAGAACGGAGGAGCCACTGACCTCAGTCTACGGGGCGGAGGTTGCCAAACAGATGCTGGAGGTGCTCTGGGAGGAGACCTCCGGCGGCAACAGGGTGGAAGGTTACATTAGCCCACCCTCGTTGCACCGTTCAAACCGCAGACACGTCACCCTTTTTGTCAACCGACGCTGGGTCCAGAGCCACATGCTGTCCGTGGCCTTGGAGGAGTCTTACCACGGCCTCCTTCCCCAGGGAAGGTATCCGCTGTCAGTGCTTAACATAACCGTGCCCTACGGTGAAGTTGATGTTAACGTTCATCCCACCAAGAGGGAGGTGCGCTTTCGTCATGGAGATAGGGTGTTTTCCGCCGTCCAGAGGGCGGCCCGCGGTGCGCTGATGACCTCGTCCCCCGTTCCCCAGGTCCATCTACAGCCCAGTGTCGATGTCCCCTCCTTTCAGCCCTCCCTCCTTCCTTCCCGCTCGTCGCTAACACGGGGGCAGGCCGAACCGTCGACCGATCCAGCCGATTCCAGGGGCTCCGGAGAGGTGGCGCCTGTGCTACGGGTATTGGGACAGGCTGGCAACACCTACGTGGTTGCCGAGGGTCCCGACGGTATCTTTCTGCTGGACCAGCACGCCGCCCACGAGCGGGTCCTTTATGAGAAGGTCATCAGCGAAATGAGCCGAGGGGAGCCTTCGGTGCAGGCCCTCCTGGAACCCGTTGCCGTGGAGCTGCCGCCAGCTTACCTTGAGCTGGCGGAGGAGGGGCGGCAGGAGATGGAGGGCTACGGCTTCCTGCTGGAGCCCTTCGGAGGCAACACCTACCTTCTGAGGGGGGTGCCCTCCATATTTCACGACTCTGACCCGGCCAAGGGCCTTTTGGAGGTCCTGGAGATGGTTTTCCGTGATAGCTCCCTGAAGGGCCGGAGAGAGGCACTGGCGGCCTCCATCGCCTGCCATGGCGCCGTGCGAGCTGGAATGGGTCTAAGCCATGAAGAGATGACGGAGATGGTGGCCCTGCTGGAAACCGCGGAGAACCCTCACACCTGTCCTCACGGCAGACCCACTATGCTCCATCTCAGCTCCCAGCAACTGGAGCGTCAGTTCGGCCGGCGGTAGGCCCTAGGGGAGGTCTTTCGTCAGGTCCAAAAAGGCCTGCTGCGGACGGCTCAGGTACTTGTCCTTATGGTGAAGAACGTAGAAGTGGCGCTTGCAGTTTAGTCCCCGTACTCCAATGGTTTTGAGGTAACCGGCGGCGCAGTCCACCTCAAGGGCCAGGTGAGAGAGGATGCCCAGAGCCAACCCGTTGGCTACCGTCCTCTTCACTGCCTCGTTGCTGCCCACTTCCATAGCTACTTTTATGGGCACTTGCATCTCCTCCAGCCGCTTTTCGGCGATGCGCCGTGTTGCCGACCCGGGCTCCCGCATGACGAAGGGCTGGCCGGCCAGTTTCTCCGGTGCAATGGTGCCGTCCTTTGCCAAGGAGTGGTCTGGAGCGGCGAAGACCACCAGCTCGTCGGTGTAGAACTGGGTGCAAAGGATGGACGGGTCCTCCACCGCGTCCCCAACTAGGCCTAGATCTATCTGATTAGAGGTGATCTGGCTGGTGATGTTGGTGGTGTTGCCAATGCGCAAGGAGACCTCTATCTCTGGGTAGAACTGGCTAAACCTTCCGAGGAGTTGGGGCACCAGGTACTCGCCAGGGGTGGAGCTTGCTCCCAGGACCAGGCGCCCCGTTACCGTCTCCTTGAGGTTGTCAACGGATCGTCTCATCTCCTCCACCGTTTGGAAGAGACGCTGGGTGTAACGGAACACCACTTCTCCAACGTCGGTCAACCTAATCCTGCGGCCCTGACGGTGGAACAGTGGGGCACCGTAGTACCGCTCCAAGTCCCGAATCTGTAGGGAGACCGAGGGCTGGCTGATGTGAATCTCCTCGCTGGCCTTGGAGAAGCTGCTCAGCCTGGCCACAGCGTGGAATATCTCCAGGTGATGAAAGTTAGGACTCGTCATATCTTTGAGTAAATACCTGACTTAGAGAACTGGTAATTGATTGTAAAGGATTTACGTTCCACAATGTCAAGGGAGAGAAGCTTTGGGGCAACCCTTGGCTCACTTTGGCCTGGTTGGCCGAGTCGGGCGTTGAATAGCCCGGGAAGTCTGGTGGGAAGCCTAAAGGTTGGTCGGACAATGAAAAAGGAAAACCCAAACATTGAAGCCAACGTCCTGGATATGCAGGCCGAGCACTGGGAACGGGTGTTTTCTAACAACTCCGACATGCTGGGTACGGCACCCAGTGAATCGGCGCGGTATGCAGCGGACCTATTTGAGAAGGAAGGTGGTACCGAGATTCTTGAGCTGGGAGGTGGGCAGGGAAGAGATACGGTCTTTTTTGCCCAGAGGGGCTTTCGGATTCAGGTATTAGATTATACGGAGAGTGGCGTCACGGCTATAAATCAAAAGGCTCAGGATTTAGGCCTGTCTAACTCCGTCTCTTCGATGCGGCATGACGTGAGAGAGCCTCTTCCCTTGGGTAATGAGTCTTTCGATAACTGTTATTCCCACATGTTGTTTTCCATGGCCCTTACCACGTCCCGACTGGAGTTTCTTGCCGAAGAGGTGCGCCGGGTGTTAAAGCCTGGGGGTCTCTGCGTTTATACAGTCAGAAACACCAAGGATGCTCACTACAAGGCCGGTGTCCATCGAGGGGAGGATATGTACGAGTCCGATGGATTCATAGTCCATTTTTTTAGCAAACGGATGGTGAGGCGCCTGTCCAAGGGCTACGACCTTGTTGATGTCACGGAATTTGAAGAGGGCGAGCTGCCCAGGAGGCTTTTCCGGGTGACCCTTAGGAAGAGACGAGATTGACAGAAGTGCCTTTTTTGTAGCCTAAAGTGTAACCGAGTATATCCTTGGCTAAATACAGAACTTAGAAAATTGACAATTGATTGTGCCAGATTCACGTCCCATAATGCCGGTGTTACGGTGTAGGATTTTCGGACGGGAAGATAAATCCAGAGGAATAATTTAGGATTATAGGGGGACTTAAGTGGCAAAGCTACTCTATATAGGCACTCACGGGACCGATGACCCTACTCTGGCGTCTCTGCCCTTTATTGGGGCCAACGGGGCAAAAGAGGCCGGTCATGAGCCCCTCGTTGCACTGTTCGGTGAAGCCACCCACCTCATGAAAAGTGGCACCGAGGATGCGGTTCAGGGGGTCGGGTTTCCACCTTTCAAGGATGTTCTTGCTACCACCATCGCCAACGGTACACCTATCTATGTTTGAGGTCTTTGAGGCCGCGCCCGCGGGCTAACCGACCAGGACTTGGCCGGTAAAAATGCAAAGTATACAACCCCAGTTGACTTCGCTAACCTCTTAGCTGAATCGGACAACTCAGTCTCCTATTGATAGGAGAGTGATCACATTAGTTAATACTGAGGAATGGAGGCCCAATGACTACACCAGCATCATTGCCGAAAGTGGACCTGGAAACCCTACGCTCGGAGATAAGTAAAGAGTACGCCGAGGTCGCCAGCAACCCCAATAAGGGGTTCCATTTTCACACCGGACGGCCTCTGGCACAGGCGTTGGGGTATGCAGAGGACCTGATTGACTCGGTTCCCGGCAGCGCTCTGGAGTCCTTTGCTGGGACGGGCAACCCCTTCTCTCTGGGCGAGATCGAGGCCGGTGAGAGGGTGGTGGACGTGGGCTCCGGCTCCGGCTTCGATAGCCTGATAGCGGGCCATCTGGTTGGACCTACGGGCGAGGTTATTGGGGTGGACATGACCCCGGAGATGCTGGGCAAGGCCAGCGCTGCAGCCACGGGGGCCGGATTTAGCCAGGTAGAGTTTCGGAAGGGTCTCGCCGAAGCCCTGCCCGTTCCCGATGGGTGGGCTGACGTGG
>JAPULR010000106.1 GCA_027294635.1 Chloroflexota bacterium
GAAGTGAGGACCCGCCGCGGCACGTCCTTCGGCACTCCAGAGGAGTCAATTACAAAAGAGAAGGCCCAACGATTGATCGCTACGGCGGAGACCTACCTGGATGGGCACCAAGCCTCCGCGGCCCAGTGGCGCATAGACTTCATTTCGGTAGAGATAGACCATCAGGGTCGGTTGAAGCCCCTACGGCACATTAAAAACGCCGTGGAGGGCCCCTCTACACCCTGAAAGCGTCAAAAGGCCAGATTACTCTTGCCTTGCCGTATGATAAAATATTCACAACTAGACTGATTTATGGCCTCATTCCATGCCACTCTTTGAGTACCGCTGCCAGAACTGCCGCCGCCGCGTAACGGTCCTAGTCAGGACGCCATCCCAGGACACAACGCCCCTTTGTGAACACTGCGGAAGCTCCAACCTCTCACGGCTCATCTCTCGGTTCGCCGTGCACCGCTCGACAGGGGACAGCCTGGACTGGGCCCCCGACTCTGAGGCCTTTGGTGACGTGAACCCGGAGGACCCCAAAGCCATGGCAGGCTGGATGCGCCGTATGCAGAAGGAGATGGGGGAGGAGTCCACCCCCGAGTTCGAAGAGATGGTTGACGAGATGGAATCGGGAGGGGCCCTAGAGGATGAGGGCGATGATGATGATGATGCCTACGATGATCTATAATGACGCCTCGGCCTCAACAATGGATTCCCGTAATCTAGCGCCAAGGGAATGAACCAACCGAACCTATCCCAGCTCCACTTAAGCTCCCTACAGCAGTCTTGCATCGCCTTGAGCGATGTATCGGAGAAAGTCCTGTCAGACCAGGCCTTGACTCGCCGTCTCCACGACCTGGCATCCAGGCTACCGGGTCCTTTACCTGACGAGGAGAAAACCCATCGCCAGTGGTCCATAGAACAGGCCCTATCCCTGGTGTCCAGCGCCCGGGCCTCGCTGGACTTCCTGTCGAAGACGGAACAGTTCAGCGACCTGGGGGAGAGAATAGCAGGTGGGCTACAGACAACCCTGGACACCCTTGAAGGCATGCTGGGACAACGGCTGAGATCGGAAGCCCGGCACCGTATCCACGGTCTATATGTTATTATTGACCCCCTTGTCACCGGCGGACGGAAACCTCAACAGATAGCCCAAGAGGCCCTTGAGGGCGGGGCCAGTATTCTCCAGCTAAGGGATAAGGAGAGTGACAAAGGGAAGAGCCTTGGCTTGGCCAGGGCTCTGAAAGGTATGTGTGATGAAAAGGGGGCTTTGCTCATAATCAATGACCACGCCGATCTGGCGGCCACGGTGGAGGCCCACGGTGTTCACGTGGGCCAGGACGATCTCCCCGTGGCGTCGGCCAGACAAGTGCTAAGCCCCGGACAGATCGTCGGCAGATCCAACCACCTGCTGGAAGAGGCCCTAGATTCCGAGGGCCAGGGGGCCGACTATATAGCCGTGGGGGCAATGTACCCCACCGACTCCAAAGACCAGCCCATAGTTGGAGGCCTCAAACTCCTGAGGGAGGTCAAGGAATCTGTACAGCCCCCCGTAGTGGCCATTGGCGGCATCAGTGAGGAAAGGGTGGGGGAGGTAGTCCAAGCCGGAGCCGATGCCGTCTGTGTCATTGGCGCCGTGGGCCTGGCCTCAAGCCCTCTTGAGGCCAGTCGCCGCATGGTGGAGGCCATACGGCGGGCCGGAGGTGAGGGCTGATGCCGTCACTCTACGCCGATGGGTTCAGCACCGTATCCGCCAAGGCCCACGAAGCCTACAGCAAGAAGCACGCCGCCAGAGAGCAAGGCCTCCGAATATCTAGACAGGTCATCCAGCTTTCGGCCAACGCTATTCGAGCTGTTCACCGAGGGGAGTTCGAACGTGCCCAGAAGTTGATTGCGGAAGGGAAAACCCATCTAGCGGAGTCCATCCCCATCCTGGAAACCAATCCTGAGATATACCACGCGGGGTTCCTGGCCGACGCCCGCAAGGAGTTCAGCGAGGCCAACATCACCCTGGCCCTATTATCGGGGGGCAGCCTGCCTCAACCCGAGGATATTGGCGTAGACGTGGGAGCTTATTTGAAAGGCCTGGGTGATGCCGCCGGGGAGATGCGGCGGTACATCCTGGACTCGCTACGCAAAGACGACTGGAGCCGCTGCGAAGAGATAATGGAGGTGATGGACGAGGTCTACGGCCTGCTGGTAACCATAGACTTCCCCGAAGGGGTAACCAGCGGCCTACGCCACACCACCGATATGGTGCGGGGAACCCTGGAGCGTACCCGTGGCGACTTTACTATGGCTATGAGACAGCGATCGCTAGAGAAAAAGCTGGCTTCCTGGGAAGGCGACGCTCACAACGGAAAGCCAGACAATGCCAACGGCAGCGGTACCAACCCCTAGCTCAATCCTCGGCACAAGGAGCGTAATTTCTAGACAATGCCAACCTTTCTTATCGCGGCCTTAGCCGGGGCCGGGGCCCTGGCCTTCGCCGGCTCCCTGGCCTACCGCGTTCTCCAGGCGGAACAAGGCAACCAGCAGATGCGGGACATTGGAGAGGCCATCAAGGCCGGTTCCATGGCCTTCCTGCGCCGTGAGTATATGGTCCTCCTACCCTTTGTGATTGTTGTAACGGCGGTCCTATGGATAGTCATTGACATACGCGAGTTTGACTCCGCCGTTCCCAGGACGGCCATCGCCTATCTCGCAGGCACCGTCACCTCGGCCCTCGCCGGGTTCTTGGGAATGAACATAGCCATAAGAGCCAACACTCGCACGGCCGCCACCGCCATGCGGGGACTGAACCCGGCTCTGCGGGTGGCCTTCTCCTCAGGGGCCGTCATGGGCCTAACGGTGGTGGGCTTAGGTATCCTTGGCGTCACCATCCTCTACGTCATATACGAAGATATAACCTACGTTGCCGGGTTTGGTCTGGGCGCCTCCTCCATAGCGTTGTTCGCCAGGGTGGGCGGCGGCATCTTCACCAAGGCCGCCGACGTGGGGGCCGACCTGGTGGGCAAGATAGAGAAGGGTATCCCCGAAGACGACCCTCGAAACCCCGCCGTCATCGCCGATAACGTAGGCGACAACGTGGGCGACGTGGCCGGCATGGGGGCCGACCTGTTCGAGTCCTACGTCAGCTCCATTATAGCCGCCATTACTCTGGCAGGAGCCACGGTGACCATCGTCTTCACCGGCGGGTTCGTTGGAGACATTCTTCCCTTCGACGATGACTTAGTGGTGCTCCCCCTCCTCATCGCCGCCGCGGGCATTGTTGCCTCCATCCTGGGCACTTTCCTGGTCAGAAGTAGTGATCGAGCCACCTTCTCCGATCTGTTGTGGGCCCTGCGAAAGGGTATATTCGCTTCCGCAGCCATGGTGGTCCTCTTCTCCCTGGGTGCGGTACTGTGGTTGGACGTGGACTTCGACGCTTTCTGGGCTATCGTGGCTGGCCTGAGCGCGGGGGTGATAATTGGCCTCGTTACAGAGTACTACACTTCCTACGACTACTCCCCCACCAAGACGGTAGCCGAGACAAGCCAGACGGGACCTGCCACCGTCGTTATCAGTGGCCTCGCCACCGGAATGCAGAGCACCGTTATTCCGGTGCTGGTGGTCGGTGGCGCCATACTGGCGGCCTTTGAGCTCTTCGGCTTCTACGGCGTGGCTCTGGCCGGAGTGGGTATGCTGTCCACCCTGGGTATAACCCTGGCCACCGACGCCTACGGGCCCGTGGCCGACAACGCCGGAGGCATCGCCGAGCAGGCCCACCTGCCGCCGGAGGTGCGTCAGCGCACCGACGCCCTGGACGCCCTGGGCAACACCACCGCCGCCACGGGTAAGGGATTCGCCATTGGCTCCGCCGCCCTCACGGCCCTGGCCTTGATGGCGGCCTACGCCATCGCCGTCGGCCTCTTTGAAAATGGCGATGAGACCAGCCTGGTGCTGAACCTACTCAACCATCGGACCCTGGTGGGCCTGTTGATTGGAGCCATGCTTCCGTACATCTTCTCAGCCCTCACGATGAAGGCCGTCGGCCGCGCCGCTATGGACATCGTTAATGAAGTGCGCCGTCAGTTTCGAGAGATCCCCGGCATTATGGAGGGCACCGGAAAGCCCGACTATATACGGTGTGTGGATATCAGCACCCGAGGCGCCCTCCGCGAGATGATCATTCCAGGTATCATGGCCGTGGTAGTGCCCATAGCCGTGGGGTTCATCCTGGGCAAGGATGGCCTGGGAGGGCTGCTAATTGGAGCCGTTGCCGCGGGCTTCCTCCTGGCTATAACCATGGCCAATGCTGGCGGGTCCTGGGACAACGCCAAGAAGTATATTGAGGCGGGCCACTATGGCGGAAAGGGCTCCGATGCTCACAAGGCCGCTGTGGTGGGGGACACCATAGGCGATCCCTTTAAGGACACCTCCGGGCCGTCCCTGAACATCCTGATCAAGCTTATGGCCATCGTGGCCCTGGTCTTTGCCCCGGTCTTTGCAGACATCACACCCTTGATAGACAGGTTCTAGTTCGAGAGGCCGTAGCCTGACTAGCCCTAAGTATTCGTCCGCTCTGGTTCGACAGGCCTGTCCTGAGCCTGCCGAAGGACTCACCATCCCGATAACGGGACCCTGAGCTTGTCGAAGGCTGGGCTCACCATCCCGATAATCCCGATTTATCCCGCAGATACCGTTATCGGTACAGACGGGATACCGGGAATAACGGGACCCCGAAGCCTACCTGTCCCGACTTGTCCCCCAGTCGGGAAGACGGGATCAAGGGAGCATCATGAGCCCGTCCAAGGATGAAGGTATAATATAGACGGCATCCTCACTGTTTAACCGCGCGGGCGTAGCTCAATGGTAGAGCTCCAGCCTTCCAAGCTGGTCATGCGGGTTCGATTCCCGCCGCCCGCTCCAGAGGTCCATAACTGGCTTTAGAATCGAGGCAACCACTTTATACAAATGCTTATAGCAGAGGGCAGCGGTGTCTAGATACCTGTTCCTAGTGGGCTCGACGCTGCTGACCCTTCTGTTCCTGACGGCGCTGCTTACCTGCCGCATCAGCGGAGGACCCTTTTAGCCGCCCAGGTATATAATCTCTCCCATGTCACCCTGAGTCTTCCCGACCTGTCCCGATAATCCCGACATCGGGAATAACGGGACCTGTCGGGATCGGGGTCAGAATGACAGAGGGTGGGCTCAGAATGACAATGGTATGGTATCACCTCGGTAAGATAACACCGGAGGACATCGCCAATATGGTGGCCTTTCTCGCCTCCGAAGAAGCGCGCAACATCACGGGACAGGCCATTCATGTTGACGGCGGCCAGGTGATGGTATGAACGAAAAAATTTACATGGAGCACACAGGCACAACCGAGGATACAAGCTGCCGTGACTGACGACTTCCCTAAAGAAGGCGCCATCCCCATCAACGGCATAGAGTTGCACTACCGCGACTGGGGCGGCCAGGGCCGTCCCGTGGTGCTGTTGCATGGCCTAGCCTCTCACAGCGGCATTTGGGACTTAGTAGCCCCTCTTCTGGCCACCCAATCGCGAGTCGTGGCCCTGGACCTTCGAGGTCACGGCGGGAGCGGCAAGCCGGACCACGGCTACGACTTTGATACCGTGGCCGACGACGTGAAGAAGTTCTGGGAGGCGCATGGTCTTGAGCAACCCCTGCTGGCGGGTCACTCCTGGGGCGGAAACGTAGCTCTCCACTGCGCCGTAACCTATCCGGGCCAGGTATCAGGGCTTGTCATGGTGGACGGTGGCTTCATTGAACTCTCCTCTCGTCCTGATTGGACCTGGGAACGGGCAAGCGTAGAGCTGGCTCCGCCCCAGTTTGGGCAGGTTACCCTTGAGGAGGTCACCGAGCGGATACGAAACGGTAATCTGGCTCCCTACATGAGCCCTGAGATAGAGCGGATTATAGCGTCCAACTTCTATGTTACCGACCAAGGTTTCGCCAGGCCGAACCTGAGCAGTGAAAACCACATGAAGATCGTTCGAGCCCTGTGGGATCACAAACCCTCCACTCTGTATCCTCACGTCCAATGCCCTGCCCTGGTCCTTCCCGCCCGAAGCCCGTCCACCAACAATCCAATGGAAAAGATGAGGGCGGATATGGTAGATCAGGCTCAGGCCCTCCTGCCTAAGGGACGGGTCATTTGGCTAGAGGACACCATTCACGATGTTCCCCTACAGCGTCCCCGAGACCTGGCTGCAATCATGCTGGATTTTGCTCAAGAACTTCTCTAGTTCGCCCTTTGAACGACCTTCGGTTTATACCTATTTTCTGCTATAATAGGAACAAAGCCCTGCCTGGCGGTTTGACACCTCAGTGAGGCGCTGATATATTAAGTGGACGTTCCGCATTGGAATACTGCCCAAAATCGCTAATGATGCTCCAACATAGCTGGCACCTCCCAAGGAAGGCTCGCCCAAGAGATGCTGGTCTGAGGGCGACGCGGGTGGTTTTCGCAGGACAAACCCGAAACAATTACTGTATCTAAAGCTCATTGAAAATCCGTCGCGTAAGTGACGGAGTTTTTGTGTAACAACCCAAACCGCATCACGTCGGAAAGGAAACTTGTGGATAAACGAGACCTTATAGTCCGATTCGCGGGAGAGGGTGGACAGGGCGTTGTAACCTCGGCGGAGGGGCTTGCCCAGGCGGCCACCCAGGTAGGTTATCATGTCCAGACCTTTGCCACCTTTCCGTCCCAGATCCTGGGTGGCCCAACCTGGACCCAGACCCGTGTGTCTACATCTCATGTCCTAAGCGCCGGCGATGAGCTGGACGTTCTGGTGGCCTTCAATCGAGAGGCTTATGACAACCATGTCTCCGAAGTCCGAAAGGACGGCGTAGTGGTTTACAACTCCGGGGACTTTCAGCTGGAGGACGATGGGAAAAGTTTTGGCATGCCCATTGACGACCTGGCCAAGTCCACGGGCAACACCAGGGCGGCCAACATGGTGGTCATCGGCGCCATTGCCAACCTGGTTAATATGCCCCAGAAGTACCTGGAGCAGTTCGTTACCCAGCGCTTTACGCGCGGGCGGGCCAACGACCAGGAGATTATCGAGTCCAACATTAAGGCCCTATCCCTGGGCCGTGAGCAGGCCGCCAGCAGCGGCTTCAGTCTGGGAACCCTTTCCGCGGCCAAAAGGCCGGAAGGTCAGCAGATACTGATCAAAGGCAACGACGCCATCTGCCTGGGCGCCACCGCAGCGGGGATCGACTTCTACACGGGCTATCCCATCTCCCCCGCAACCACCATTCTAGTTTGGATGCAGCGTAACCTTATAGGGCCAGGCAAGTTCGCATACCAGGTAAGCTCGGAAATCGAATCCATTACCTCCATACTGGGAGCGGGCTTCGCCGGCAAGAAAGTCATGACCGCCACCGCTGGGCCCGGCTTTAGCCTCATGGGCGAGGGCCTCGGCTTGGGCTGGATGGCAGAGATTCCCCTGGTAGTAGTAGACGTGCAGCGGGGAGGTCCGGCCACAGGCCTGCCCACTAAAACGGAGCAGTCCGATCTCTTTGCCTGCATGCACCCAGCTCACGGCGACGTCAGTCTGCCCGTCATCGCGCCCGGGACCGTGGAGGAGTGCTTCTACGCTGCTGTCCAAGCCTTTAATTGGGCGGAGCGGTACCAGGGACCAGTAATCTTGATGAGCGAGATGTCCCTGGCCGAACGGGCACAGAACATCCCCAAGCCCGACCTCTCTAAGCTTACCGTTGAAAATCGGAAGGTGTATCAGGGCAGCAACGGGTATATGCGCTATGAAGCGTCCGGCGTCTCCCCCATGCCCCTTCCCGGCCGGGCTGGATCCTACGTGGCCAACGGCAGCGAGCATGACCCCACTGGCGACACCACGCATCTGCCGGAGCGCCACGTCCAGATGACGGAGCGCCGTTTCAACAAGCTAAAGCTCCTGGAAGACGGCACCTACGAAGGAAAGAATACGCAGGAATCCATCGCCGTCATGCCCTGGGGAGGGTCTAAGGGTCCGGCGCAGGAGGCTTACAACCTCCTCACGGAGCAGGGCGTACCCATCGGCTGGTACTACACCATGTACCTGAATCCCTTGCCGCCTAAGCTGCTGGAGGAGTTGCGCCAGAAGGAGCTGGTGCTGGTCCCAGAGCTAAACTACCAGGGCCAATGGGCCTCCATACTGAGGTCCCACGGCGTTAAGGCGGAGGCCATCACGCAGTACACCGGCCTGCCCTTTAAGGTACGGGACCTGACGAGACGCATCAAGGAGATAGTGAAGTCCAGTCAAAAGAGGATGGTCGGAGTATGACCGCCAAGAACCCCGAGTACGATTTCAAGTGGTGTCCTGGCTGCGGTGACTTCGGCGTGCGGCGCGCCCTGGAATTCGCCATGTCGGACCGGATCACCAACAAAGAGATCCCCATGGAGAACAACGTGGTCATCGCCGGCATAGGCTGCTCCGGCAACCTGGTGCACCTTTTGGAGGGCACCCAGCCCTACGGTTTCCACGGCATCCACGGCAGGACTCTGCCAATAGCCATGGGTGTAAAGATGGGGCAACCCGACCTGAATGTGGTCATAGTGGCTGGAGACGGCGACTTCCTCAGCATTGGAATGGAGCACATAGCGCCTCAAGCCGCCCGTAACCTTGACGTTACCGCCGTGATTATGGACAACGCCGTCTACGGGTTAACCAAGGGACAAAGCTCTCCGACCACCGAGCTAGGCGAGACCACAAGCTCCACACCTTATGGAAAGCTGGAGAGCGCCCTGAACCCGTTGGACCTTTATATCACTCTGGGAGTATCCTTCATCGCCTCGGGGTTCTCCAGCAAGCCCCGGGACCTGGCTAAGCTGATAACCGCCGGGATGGAGCACCCCGGTTTCGCCATCGTTCACGTTCAATCGCCCTGCACCACCTACAACGACAACTATGAAGAGCTCAAGGGAAACCCTAAGAAGGGCATACAGCCCCTTCTATGGGATATACCCGAAGACCACGATCCCTCAGACTATACCGCCGCGTACAAAGCTGTCCACTCGGGAGGTTGGCCCCTAGGCATCATATATCGGAACACCGACCGCCCGACCCTGAATCAGCAGGTTGAGGAGACCCAGGCAAAGGTCAAAGTGAAGACACCTCAGCAGCTGTTAGACTCCTACGACATTTAGTCCGAATTAGCATAGCTGTACGGCATAGCTCGGCTGTGAATCCACGGTCGGGCTAATTTTATGCCCTATTGCTTCTGAGTAACGTAGTCCGATAGATGCTTCCGCAGCAACACCCGGCCCCGGTGCAGCCTGGCCTTGAGGGACGAGACACTGGTATCAACCACACTGGCCGCTTCGTCATTGGAGAGACCCTGAACGTCCCGCAAGACCACCGCTATGCGCAGTTGAGGAGGGAGGGCCTGAAGCCCCTCCTCCAGCTTGCTTTTAAGCTCGGAGTTAAGGGCCGCTCGCTCGGGGCCGTCGGACCAGTCGGCAATCATGGTATCTTCTATGCCGGTATGGGTCAGGGTACGGCGGCGCTTCTCCTTACGCAGCTTCATCAAGCAAGCGTTGACCGTTATCCGGTATAGCCAGGTGCTTACTGTGGACTCGCCACGAAAGCGGTCGAAGTTGCGATAGGCCGAGAGGAAGGCGTCCTGGACGGCGTCTTCGGCGTCGGCGGCGTTGCCCATTATTCGGAAGGCTAGGTTATATACGAAGCCGCTATAACTTTCGACGATGGACTCGAAATCGGCGCCAGAAACGTTTCCCATTATCTCTGAGCGACCTCTTTCAGGCGCACTCTTTCCTCGCTTTATGCATCATATAGGTTAGGCAGTAGAGACATATTACAAGATGAAGCCAGTCTTGTCTCTCTAGTACAGAAAGCCTAGAATATGCACGGGGACTAGTTATGCCTAGGTTAGATAGATTTTTCAGTGTCTTCCGCAAAAAGGACTCCGAGCACGTCGAAGCTAGGGGTCTCTCTTCCGATTATCTTGAAGACAACCTCCCCAGCTCTCTAATGGAGCGGGTCAGGACTCACCTGGAGAAGTGTGGTCCCTGCACCGCCTTTGTCAACGGTCTATCCGCCACAATCCGGATGCTATCGGACATGGGCCCTAAGGAACCGCCTCCCCACCTCAAGTCTCATATTTACCAGAGAGTTCAAGAGGAAAAGAAGAAACACTCCTAGGCTCCTTGCCAAATGGTGTTCTAAGTCCTATACGTTCAGTCCCGCCCCCACGGTTCTACCTTCAAACCCTGGCCCCGTGTGCCTGAAACTTGTCGGGTGTGATAAACGCCCTCGCCTTGGTTTTCAGCTAACGAGGGTTCTGTTCAGGGGAGAAAGCTGGAACGAAAGCCTGTCAAAGAGAGAAGCCCCAGAAGGACTTGAAGAAACGTTACGTGGTAACTTCTTCCAGTGCCTGGTACTTGGTGGGGCACAGCACACTCACGGTGTCAGCCTGGAAGGTTTCGCTCACGCCGAAAGTGCCCTGGAGAATTATTTCCGAGTGTGTGTTGAAGAAAAGGTCGGGAACCACGCCGTCATAAGTCGCCGGTATGGTCTGATCGCCAGCGGTCAGAGCAAAGGTAGCCATGGTGCCGCCTTCTTCGCGAACAAAGGTATCCGGTACCAGCGCGCCTTTAACTCTAAAGGTCCTACCTTCTACCTCGCCGTCAAAAGCGGCCAGCTCGTCTACAGTAAAGTAGTAGCTGGTGCTGCCTGGGAAGGCGGCGTAAATCAGGTAGGCCAGAGCCAGCAAGAGAACAATTCCCACCAGGAACAAGCGACCGCGGCCACTAAGGAAGCTTCGCCTCGGCAAGGAAGCGTCGGTAAGTGTTCCGGAGGTATCCTGCGCCAATATATGTTCCCCTCTAGGTATCCGCATCTCTGCTACGGTTAATGTTAGCTACTGGTTCCACAAATGGCAAGACACCCTAGTTGGATGCGTCTGGATCCTCCGAGATGCGACCGCGTTCCAAAGTATCGCGGAGAAGCCTCACCTCTTGCTCTAGCTCGTGCTGGCGGCGAGAGGTAAAAAACACATATCCAAAGAAGATGGCCCAAGTGACTGCATAGGCCGCAAACAAGTATGGGATGTTGTTGGCTGGCGTAGTTATTAGGGCAATCATATTCACCTCTCGATTCTAGCACCCCTAGTAAGCTCCTTAGAATATCTGATCGACCGCAAGTCCTCCTCTGTCCTCTTCATGGATATCTTCTGCCACAGCAGAAAAGAGAAAAGGATGGTGAAGGCCAGCAAAGAAAAGTACAAAGTTGTTCTCATATCGGCGTTAAGGCTGCCTTCAAGGGAGCCGGTGCCAATGACAAGACGCTGGTGCTGCGTACGCCACCAGTTGACGGCAAAGTAGACTATGGGCACGTCCACAAAGCCAATAACCCCCAGCACCGCCGAATAGAGGGCCCCCTGGGAACGATTGCTGCTGTAGGCCCGCAGCATAAGATAGCTAACGTAAATCAGCCAGAGCACAAGGGTAGTGGTGAGCCTGGCGTCCCAGGTCCACCAGATACCCCAGATGGGCTTGCCCCAGATTGGGCCCGTTATCAGTACCAGTGAGGTAAAGACAACCCCCAACTCAGCAGCGGAGCTGGCCAGCATGTCCCACCTGGACTCCCGCTTCCAGAGGTACATAATACTGCCAACGAAGACGATGAAGAAGGCCAAAAAGGCGAGCCAGGCCATAGGTACATGGATATACATGATGCGCTGAACGTGACCCATCACCGCTTCGGTAGGAGCCCACATGAATATGAGGTACATGTTGGCCAGCATGAAGGCTCCAGCCGCTAGCAGAAGCACGCTCTTGGCCGATCCCAGGTATGACCTTGACGCAGTCGAGGACGTCATCGTCACCTGATCTGTTTGAACGCTTCCCATGACTAGCTACTCCTCCATCACCAGGCCGAAGGCCCAGGGGCACAGTACCAGAAAAACAGCGTCGAAAACGGCGATGAGTTGAAGCCAGCGACCCACACCGATGACGTTCACACTGCTGCCAATAGCCCCCGTGGATGTCTCTACCGCGCCGATTATTACGGGAGTTATCACGGGGAAGAAGAGGACGGGCAGCATTATTTCCCGTGACCGGGTATTGACGGCAATAGAAGAGAAGAGGGTGCCCACGGTAGCAAACCCAAGGGTCGCCAGGAGAATGACTCCTATGAGGGTGAAAGAGAAGGCAGAGAAATCGAACAGCACGGCGAATATCGGCAGCAACACTGCCTCCACCACCGTCATAAAAAGAAACAGGGCCAGCATCTTGCCAAAATATAAGGAGTCTCTGCTGACGGGACAGAGGAGAAGGCCCTCAAGGCTCCCCTGGTCCTTTTCGATTACGAAGGCGCGGCTCATGGCCAGGACCCCTGCGAAGGCAAAGGCGACCCACAGAATCCCCGGCGCTAAAATGTCCACCGTCTCTGGAGTTACGTTGAGAGCGAAGTTGAAGATCACCACCACCATTACCGCAAAGACCATAGACGCGATTACCACCTCACGACTGCGCAGCTCTAGAAGGATGTCCTTCCAGGTCACCAAAAAAACTGGCCGCAGGAACTCCTTCACGGGGCTACCTCTATCTGTTTCAGGTAAGTCCCCCTGAAGCGCCCCTCATCCAGGCTATCGCGGTCAGCCTTGTAGGCAATGACGCCATCGGAGAGGACAGCTACCTCTTGACCCCACGCCAGGCCTCGGTCCACGTTATGGGTGGTCATAACGGCGGTACGGTTACTTCCTGCTTCCATACGCAACAGGTCGCCCATACTGGCCAGAGCCTCCTGGTCTAGCCCCGATTCGGGCTCGTCCATAAGGAGAATGGGCGGGTCGTGAAGGATGGCCCGGCCTATGGCCAGGCGTTTCTGCATGCCGTGGGACAGGGTGCGGACCCTCTGGTGACGCCTGACCTCCAGGCCCACTTTGTGGAGCACGTCGTCGATGCGGCGAGGAATATCGTCCAGGCCATGCATTCGCCCAAAGAAGGTCAGGTTTTCCTGGCAGGTCATGTCCTGATAAAGCATGGGTTGGTGCGCCACTACACCTATGATGCGTCTGATGGCCACGGGGTCCTGGCTCCGGCGTATCCCCCCTACCCATATCTCGCCACGGTCCGGCCTGTACTGGGTCGCAAGGAGCTTCAGCAGGGTAGTTTTGCCCGATCCATTGGCCCCAAAGATAACCAGAAGCCGCCCCCACTCCACCGTCAGATTCAGCCCTCGAAGAACTGGGTAGTCTCCAAAGTCTTTATGAAGACCCACAACCTTTATGGCTGGCGTTCCTTCTGAACGGTTCATGGATTGGCCCCTTGCCCAAACACCGGCAAACCTGGGGTTCAATTATACCTGAGACCACTGTCACCAGGGGTTCCTAGCAGTAGTGGAGATACCTACAATTGGGGAGATGATACCCAAATGTGAAACTTTTCGCAAGCGAAGCTGGCACGGCCCAATCACAGGCGTTTGACACCTAGCCACACTGCTAAGTACCATAGATTATCTGAAACTCTAGGAGATTACCCAGTATTGCTTTTCAAAAGACCCGACCAGGTGAAAAAAGCCCCACCCAAGAAGGATGTACCACCAGGACAGTTTTTAACCGAGAAGTTTCCGGTCCTCACATACGGCCCCGCTCAAAAAATCGACCTCAAGGAATGGCGTTTGCGGGCCTTTGGGCTGGTGGATAACGAAATCGAGCTGAACTGGGAGGAGTTTTCTGAACTGCCCTGGAGCACCGTGGAGGCCCCCTTCCACTGTGTTACCCAGTGGAGCAAAATGGAGAACACCTGGGAAGGTCTGCTGTTCACCGATCTGGCCGCCATCGTAAAGCCCAAGGACGAGGCCAAGTTCGTCATCGCCCACTGCTACGGTGACTACACCACCAACCTTCCGCTGGAAGTCCTAATGGACGGTATGTCTCTCCTGGCCCACAAGCACGACGGCGAGCCCCTAGCCACCGAGCATGGCGGCCCTCTGCGGCTGGTGGTGCCCCAGCGGTACGGCTGGAAGAGCGCCAAGTGGCTTCGGGGCATAGAGTTTATCGCTGAGGACCGCCCCGGCTTCTGGGAGGTGCGAGGCTACCACAACAACGGCGACTTCTGGAAGGAGGAGCGCTTCTGGCCCGAGCTAAGCTAAAGCCCCCCTCCAACCCCCGACGAGACCGGGACCTGATATGGCTGGATCGGCTGAAGGGGGAAGGGCGCTCCAGTATACGAGAGCCGCTGCCTCCCGCCGAGCTATATCAGGCCATAGAAGAGTTCAACTCTGCCGACTTTTTCCGGTGCCACGAGACCCTGGAGGCTCTCTGGCTGAAAGAGGACTACCCCCTTCGCCTGTTCTACCAGGGCATTCTCAAGGTGGCCGTGGGGTTTCTCCACCTGCAGCGCCGCAACAAAAGGGGCGCTGTGGCCAAGCTACGAGAGGGCCTGGACACTTTGGAGCCCTTTGGGCCACAGTTCATGGGCGTGGAAGTGGGGGACCTTAGATCAGAGGCTAGGACGTGGCTGGAAAAGCTTAAGGATACCAGAGGGTTGGTTCCTGCTGAAAGCCTCCCTCGTATTAACCTAAGCAAGTCCTTTACTGAGACTGCGACTGACGCAGAGACGTAAAACTGGGGCTAATCCGCAGCCTGCTCCGTTCCAACACGGCCCACCTTGCCCAGCCTGCCGCCGTGGAACAGGTACTGCTGGGCGTAACCCGCGTATCTCCCAAAGTAGCCGTGGGCCCACTCTACTGTCTCTAGGTAGGACATCTTTTTACCGTTGAGGTACCACTCTTGCACGGCCCGGCTGACCCAGCGGTCAATGGGGAAGGCCTCCAGCTTGTCCAGGGAGAAGACTAAGACACAGTCGGCGATCTTTGCTCCTATCCCGGGCAGCTCCGTAAGCCGCGCTTTCGCATCCCAGTAAGGAGTTCGGCGCAACTCCTCCAGGTCCAGGACCCCTTCGGCCACCTGTATGGCCGCATGGGCCAGATACTTGGCCCTGAACCCCAGGCCCAGGTCTCGAAGGGCCTGCTCTCCCGCCGCGGCCACCCGTTGGGCCGGTGGAAAGGTGCAGCGGGTATGACCATGGAGGGTTACCGGCTCACCGAAGGCTTCGGCGATGGACTCCATGTTGGACGCGATGCGGGGAATATTCGAGGTGGCGGAACAGATGAAGGCTACCAAACACTCCCAGGGCTCCTGGCGCAAGAGGCGCAGCCCAGGGTACTTGTCGATCATGGCCGCTATCCGCGGATCCCGGTTGATCTCCTGGTAGATCGCTGTAAGGTCGTCATCCAGCCGGAAGTAGCTGCTTAACATCTCCACCAACTGCTCAGGGGGCTCTGGCGCAGAATATATCTCCAAGCCAAATAGGTCCTGGCGCACCTTGATAACGTTGCCGCGCACCACCCCCCAGTACCACTGGCCCTCCCGTTGCCACCGGTGGGCCTGGCCGCTCTCCAGGGTCGCCGGAAGGTCGAAGGGTGGCGGAACACGTAGCTTCATGGGTCTTGTTACCACCATTGGCTAACGTACTCCCGTATGGCGGCCATGGGCCCAACCTTGAGGGTGCAATCAGGCAGGGAGTCCAGGAAGACTCGGCCATAGGACTTACTTAAAATCCGACGGTCCATCACTACCACAACGCCCCGGTCCTGGGTATTACGAATGAGACGTCCAAAGCCCTGGCGAAAGCGAAGGACGGCCTGAGGCACAGCGTACTGGCGGAAGGAGTCCTCATACTGCTCACCACGGGCGGCAAAGATCGGGTCCGTGGGCACGTTAAAGGGCAGACGGGTCAAGACCAGCACTTTTAGGACACCGCTGGGCAAATCCACCCCCTCCCAGAGGCTGCTGGTGCCCAGGAGAACGCTTGCCGGATTGTCCACAAACCTTCTCATGACTCGGTGGGGTGCGCCGTCAATGCCCTGGGCCAGGACTGGTATGCCCTCTTCCTCTACGGTCTCAATAAGGGTCTGCCTGGCAGCCCGCAAAGCGGCATGGGAGGTAAAGAGGACCAGGGTATGACCCCCGGCCTCCTTTATGACAGAGGCTAAACCCTCCTCCAGGGCCTCACGATAGCCCGGCGCTCCTGGGACCGGAATGTCATCGGCGATGGCCAGAAGGGCCGCTTGTTTATAGTCGAAGGGCGATCCCACCAGCAGCTCCTCAGCCTCCTCAAACCCCAACCTCTGGCGAATGAAGTCGAAGCTTCCCTGGGTACTCAGCGTGGCGCTGGTGAGGACCACGCACTCCTTCTGGTCGAAAAGCTCAGCTTTAAGCATGGGCCCAACGTTCAGGGGAACCGAATGGAGTATCAGGGTAGAGTCCTGCTCTTGAGTAATCCAATCGATGCGCTCGTCTTGAGAGTCAACCCTAACAATTACCTGCAACCGGTCCCTAAGGTCCGCCACCTCCTCCAGCCAGCTCTCGAAGCTAGACGCCAGCGTATCCCAATCGCCGACACCTTCCAGGGGCAGGGCATCCAGATAGCGATGAAGTCTCTCCACTCGATTCTGAACCTCTGACAGAGCAACGTCGCAGTTCTCCCAGGCGATCTCTAAATCGGACCATCCAGGTTGTGCTCTAGTGCTTCGGCTGATGCGAAGCTGTACCCGATCGTTGGCTCCTTCCTGGTGGTTCCGGACAAACTCGTCGGCCAAGCCCCAGAGACGAGCCCAGGCGCCCCTCGAGTGAGGAGCAAAGCCCTCAACCTCGCTTACCAGCTCTTGGGCCTGCTTACTCTGTCCAGAGGATAAGGAGGCATTGCGTAAAAGGACCTGCACCTCCGCCAATGCACGAGATAAGGCCTCCATCTGCTCCCTCAGCCAGTCCTGGGACACCTGAAAGCCGAGCTGCTGCGTGGCCTCATCCTCAAGGTGGTGTGCCTCATCGATGATGAGATGCTGATATTCAGGAATTAGGCCCCCGCCTCGAGCCAGGTCCGAAAGGAGTAGAGCGTGGTTTACCACGATGATGTGGGCGGCTTCGGCACGCTCCCGGGCGGCGCGGAGGAAGCATGCCCCCTCCCTCAGACCGGGGCACAGCCCCTTGTCCCCCGCCGACACCCGGCCCCACAGGGCCGAATCTCGTCCAGCCAGGTTTATCTCCGCCCGATCTCCGGAATGGGTGTCTTGCAGCCAGACCAGGCACTTGCTCAGGAGGCGGGCCTCATCCACCGTCAGGTTCTCGCTCCGGGACAGGTTGGTCCAGCGCCGCACACAAAGGTAGTTGGCCCGCCCCTTAAGGCTCACCGCCCTTAGCTCGTCGGCGGCGATCTCTCCGCCATCCTGCAGGGCGCTGGCCAGGGCTGGAATGTCCTTTTGTAGGAGCTGCTCCTGGAGATTGATGGTGTTGGTGGAGATAACCACCCTGGCGCCATTCTTCACCGCAAACAGGATGGAGGGCAGCAGATAGGCCACGGACTTTCCCACGCCCGTGCCTCCCTCGACGATAAGGTGAGCGCCATTATTGAAGGCTCGGGTTACCGCCGAAAGCATCTCCACCTGCTGAGGCCGGTACTCGAATCCAGGGAAGGATTTGGACAGGAGCCCTGCGGGGGAGGCCAGGGACGTTACCTTGGTCTCATCCAGGTATCGGACATCTTTGGGCCGCTTCAGCGCTGCCGGCTTGGCCAGACGCGTGCTCAGAGCCCTCATGTCAACGCCACCAAGGGCTCCTGCGGCATGAATCATATCCCTGCCATCCAGAAGGTCCCTCAGACCCCAGCGCGCCCTGCCGGATATGGCGCTTATCTGATTAGACACCGCTGGGTCCAAATCTTCGGCGTGTGCCAAGAGGGCCAAAAAGACCTGTCGCGTAATCTGGGCATCGTCCAAGGCGCGATGGGGCCTGTCATGTGTGATGCCCAAGCCCTTGGCCAGAAGGGGCAAAGAATACTCGGCGGCGCTGGGAAGCAGCACCGCCGCCAGGTCCCAGGTATCGTAAGACGGATTGCTCAGAGGCAGGCCATGCTTTGCCAGGAACTCCAGGTCAAAGGACACGTTGTGGCCAACGAGAGGCAGCGAGCCTACAAACTGGGCCAACTGACCGGCCACCACGGCGAAGGGTGGAGCCGTATCCACGTCTCGCTGGCGAATGCCTGTCAGCCGCTGGACGAACTGGGGAATGGGAGCATAGGGGTTCACAAAGGTCTCGAAAGCGTCGATGACCTCCGCCCCCCGGAACTTGACTGCCCCCACCTCGATAATGTGGTCACGGTTGACTTCCAGGCCCGTGGTCTCCAGATCCAGAGCCACATAAACCCTATCTAGAGCCGCCTTTTGGGAAGTCAGCAGGGTCATATCAGAACCCTAACCGCACATCTCAACCCAGGAAGGGCTGGAGGTTGCCGGCCCTGAGGCCGTAGGCTGCATAGTAACGGCCTTTACGAAGGGCCTGGATAAACTCCTCTTCGGACCGTATATCGTCCTCAAAGACGGTGGAGCAACGGCCCAAGCCATGAAGGGAATGAGCGTCACTGCCTCCGGTGCTCTTGAAGCTCAGGCGCTGAGCTACCTGCCAGGCGAAGGCGTTCTCGTCATCTACGGTGTTGCCATTGGCCACCTCTATGGCGTCGGCCAGACCAAAAACGGGATGTTGAGAAGCCTCCTCAACGGAAGATGGAAGGGAAACTCCATCCTTGTACAGCAGAGGTCTCCTAATTCCGCCAGGACTGTGGATCCCTCTAAATGGGTGGGCGGTGACCATAAAGCCCTCTTTCTCATCCACCACCCGTCGCAGTTCGCTTATCTGAGAGATGCCGGAGACGTAGCTATCCAGGCCAAAGACCAGGACGTGCCCCATATCCGTGTCGATCTCAACACCGCGAATCAGGAGCAGGTCGTGCTTGCGAGCAAAATCGGTGAACTCATGGCGGTCCCAGGGAGCGTTATGCTCGGTGATACAGAGGCCCGGAAGCCCCAAGCGCTTGGCTTCCTGGACCATCTCTTGGGGAGAAAGGCTGCTATCACTACTACCCTTGGTAGTGTGTACGTGGAGGTCTATAACCGTCGCCATCAGTCGCCCTATTGTATGGTGTGGTGAGGAAAGCGTCAATCCTGCCAAACCCTGCACGCAAATCCAGAACAAGTGAACTGGGGGCTGTGTTAGGATGGCCACGATATATTAATAGCACGAGGATTGCTATGCAAGAGCCCATCAATTCGTTTCTTAATCACCTGGTGGTGGAAAAAGGCTTCTCTCACAATACCTTAGAGGCATATCGAAACGACCTATACCAGTTTTTGGACTACGTCAAGGTAACTCTGCCGTCGGTCAATGGAGCAAAGACCTGGCGGGAGATAGACCTTAATCTGCTGACCGATTACGTCTTTAACCTAAGAGGCAAGAAGAGCTATCGGGACAGCACCACCGCTCGCAAGGTGGCAGCCATTAGGTCCTTCTTCGGCTTCCTTGTCCTGGAGGGCCAAATCGAGAAAGATCCTACCGAGTCCCTTAGCGCTCCAAGGCCGGGCCGAACTCTGCCCAACCACCTATCTGAGGAGGAGGTAAGCAGGCTGATCGACCGGGCCAAAGACCAGCATACGCCGGAGGGTCAGCGGGACTGGGCCATTCTGGAGATCCTGTACGCTACTGGCCTCAGGGTAACCGAGCTGGTCTCCCTGAACCTGGAGGACGTCAATCTCGAAGAAGGCTATGTACGGTCCCTGGGCAAGGGCGGCAAGGAGCGTCTTACATACCTGCATGAGAGAGCAGCATCAACCCTGACCAGCTACATTAAAGGCGCCCGACCGAAGCTGGCTGGAAACAGCAAGGAGAAGGCCATATTCCTGAACCGTCGCGGCGAGCGCCTGACACGGCAGTGGGTATGGGCCATATTGAAAGCCGGCGCCAAGCGGGCTAACATTGACAAAACAATAGCTCCTCACGTGCTGCGGCATAGTTTTGCCACTCACATGCTGCAAGGTGGTGCTCCACTGAGACACGTTCAGGAACTGCTGGGTCACGCCAGCATTACCACTACGCAGATATACACGCACCTTACCAGCGAGCATCTCCGCGAGGAGTACGAAAAGGCTCACCCCAGGTCTTAAGGAAAAATCCACATGCGCATCGCCGTCGGCAGCGACGATCGGACTTACCTTACCGACGCGGTCCTGGAGAAGCCTGGATTAGAGCTTGATGTCTTCGGAGTTGAAGGAGGGGATCTGACTGGGCGTGGCCCGAAGTGGCCCTGAGAGTCGGCCAAGCGGTAGCCAGCGGTCGTTGCCGCCGGGGCGTGCTTTTCTGCTACACTGGTACAGGCGAAAGCATTGCGGCCAACAAAGTTCCAGGAATACGGGCTGCCCTCTGCATCGACGATGAAACGGCTCGTGGCGCCCGCTTATGGAACGATGCCAACATCTTATGCATGAGCCAGCGTCATACCTCCGTTGAGGTGGCCCGGAGGATTCTGGATGCCTGGTTACTCCAACACTGAGATAGATGCCTCCGAGCGGGAAAACATAGAGAAAGTCAACAGCTTTAGACCGCCAAAAGGTATAATGAGTGGCATAGGCCCGCTCCTTCCAGCCCAGGACCGCAAAGTCCACCGATCCTCTAAGGTAATCTGAGCACTCTCCCACGGGAGGTGGCCCCATGGCAGTAGTGACCTTAAATGGCCAAATAGGCTCTGGCGGCCAAGAGGTCGGTTTACAGGTGGCCCACAACCTGCATGTCGACTATGTAGACCGGTTAATCCTGGCAGAGGCGGCAAAACGCATAGGCGCCACGGTCCAGGCAGTGGCAGGCAAGGAAACTGAGGTGATAAAACGAAGGGACCGCATTGCCCGGTTCCTCCAAAATATGCTTGAACGCTCTGCCATGTCCGGGGCCGGAGGAGAGCCCTACTTTGGCCCGGGGATAGATGTACTCCTTTCCCGAGATTACTATTCGGAAACGGATGGCGAACCCATAACCCAGTCCCACGAAGTGGATGACGGAAAGTTCATTGAGGTGACCAGCGCCGTAGTCAAGGATCTGGCCCAGGGCGATAACGTGGTTATCGTGGGCAGAGGCGGAAATTTAATCTTGAAAGATACGCCTGGAGTTCTCCATGTGGGGATTGTGGCTCCCAAAGAGCGGCGAATCTGTACTATAATGGAGAGAGAGCACCTGGACTACAAATCCGCCGAGAGGTTCGTGGAGGACCACGAAACCGCTCGGATAGCTTTCTTTAACAAATTCTTTAGCGTTCACCCCGAGGACTCCAGCCTTTACCACATGATAATAAACATGGCAGACTTAAAAGTGGAGACGGCGGCTGAGATCGTGGCCCACGCCGCCCAGGACCTGACTACGTGACCTCACAAGGAGAATATCCCGACTAATGCCCCGCAAAGGACGCCGCGTTGCGGCGAAACAAGCCCAGCTTGGCCAGAAGAGGAAGAGGGGAAGAGGCCCTTCTGGCATACCTGTGGTGATGCCGCCTCAGAATAGGGACGGCCAGGCTGCAACAGTAACCAGGCCCGAGGCCGCCACTATAGCTGAGGCACGGCCTATCCCCACTTCTGCTCCTAGCATTGCCCAAACGAGACGTGTGGAAACCAGGAACCGGCCCTTGGTATACAGCTTCGTTGGCGCAGAGATACGCCGGATAATGTTGCTCAGCAGCGTTATCATTGCCATATTGGTGACCCTAAGCTTCGTCTTAGACTAGGATGCTTCCATGGCTGCCCCACCGTTTGCTCATCAGCTAAGAATTACGCCGGGCAAACCCGGCGTTTACATCATGAAAGACTCGCGAGAGCGGGTTCTTTACGTAGGGAAAGCCGCAAATCTAAAGACACGCCTCCGCTCCTACTTCGGCTCATCGTCGGGGCACGACCCCAAGACACGGCGCATGCTCTCCCGCCTGGCCGACTTCGAGTACATTGTTACCGACTCGCCGGCCGAAGCATTGATACTAGAGAACACTCTCATAAAGAAGCACCAGCCTCCCTTCAACGCCCGCCTTAAAGACGATAAGACCTACCCCTATATCAAAATCGATCGCAAAGAGGATTTTCCTCAGATCTACATTACCCGGCGGGTGGAGAACGATGGCTCTACCTACTTTGGTCCGTTCGCCACCGCAGGCAGCATTCGCAAGACTCTGGGCCTCCTAAAGAAGCTGTTCCCTTATCGTTCCTGCACCAAGGTCATAACGGGCAGCGACCTAAGACCCTGTCTCGAGTACCACATAAACCGCTGCGCCGCTCCATGTATAGGTGTTATAGACAAGGAGGCTTACCACAAGATCATAGACCAGGTCATCCTGTTTATGGAGGGGAAGACGGAGCCTGTTCTGGCGGACCTTCGACAAAAGATGAAGGACTCCTCCGACAAGCTGGAGTTCGAGAGGGCGGCGGTCCTGCGGGACCAGACCCGGGCCATCGAGCGGGTGGCCGAGGAGCAACGTATCAAGACAGGTTCTACCGGCACTCATGACCTGGACGCCATCGGCATGGCCACCGTCAACGACCAGGCCTGCCTGGAGGTGTTCTTCGTCCGGACCGGCAAGCTCATTGGCAGAGATACCTTTGTTATGGACGGAACTCAAGACGATCCGCCGGAGCGTGTCATGGCCGGATTCGTCAAGCAGTTCTACCAGTCAGCTTCCTTCGTGCCAAAGCGTATCCTGCTGCAACACCCCCTGGAGGACGCAGAGGAGATCCGGGAGTGGCTCAAGTGGAAACGAAAGGGCTCCGTTACCCTGAACGTAGCTCAGAGGGGAGCGAACCGCCGCCTGGTCCAGATGGCAGCCGAGAACGCATCCCAGCACCTGTCCCAGATGCGAGTGAAGTGGTGGAGCAACACCGACGCCCTGCAAGAAGCCATGACGGAGCTCCAGAAGGAGCTGAATTTACCATCGTCGCCCCGTATCATTGAGTGCTACGACATCTCAAACATCCAGGGAAGCAATCCCGTAGGGAGCATGGTGACCTTTGAGGACGGCGCCCCCAAGCCAGCCCACTACCGCCGTTTCAAGATTAAGCGGGTCACCGGAATAGACGACTACGCCATGATGCAAGAGATGCTCAGAAGGCGCTTCCGAAGGCTGGCGGAAAGCCGCGGGAAAGGAGCGCACAATGGGACTCGAGTGGACGGCTCCTACGCTACGCAGAAGGAAGAAACCTGGGGCATTGTACCCGACCTGGTCCTCATAGACGGCGGCAAGGGACACCTGTCCTCAGCATTAGAGGTCTTCCTTGAACTGGGCATCGATTTCGTGCCCCTGGCCTCTATTGCCAAGGAGAACGAGTGGCTCTTTGTGCCCCAGACCCCGGAACCCATCGTCCTGGCGCGTAACTCTCAAGCCCTTCATCTGGTACAAAGGGTCCGGGACGAGGCTCACCGTTTCGCTGTAACCTACCACCGCAAGCTGCGGAGTAAGTCCAGCATCGCCTCCTCAGTTGACCTGGTCAGCGGCATAGGCCCCAAGCGCAAGAAGATGCTGATGCGGCGCTTCGGCTCGCTCAAGGGCATCAAGGACGCCAGCGTAGATGACATCGCTGCCGTTCCAGGCATGACCCGCTCTCTGGCCGCCAGGCTCAAGCAGACGCTTTAAGCTAACCGTACTGCCCCTCTCGTCCGTAAACTACATCACTTTTTGCCCTGCTATGGACTTGATTTTCCCCTCCAAGGCCGTGTATTTTTCTGGTGGGGGGATTCACGGCATGCTGAAGGTCACCATTGCGTTCCCCAACGGCGCAACCGTAACCCTGGAAGCCACCGAACCTCACATGTATCGTGAGGTCATTTCCTCTACCCGTGAATATCTATCCCTGGACGCTGCACCAAGTCAAAACGGCCAGGAGAGTCCCGCTGCATCATCAAACGGCAGCCTATCAACCAACAACGGCAACGTCTCTAGCGACCAGCAGTTTCTCGAGTTTTGTCAAAAGCTGGCGCCCGCAGGGGACATGCGCCGCGTGGTGGCTGCCGCCGAGGGAGCCAGGCGATTTCTTGCCATGGACCGGGTTTCCACCCAAGAGCTGGGGGCCCTCTTTGATTTTATGGAGTGGCCCAAGCCCAGGAACTTTCTTCAGACCCTGCGCAATGCCGGAAGAAGCGACTTCCGCTGGCTCCAGAGGGTACCGGGAAGCTCCGGCTACTACTCCGTCACCGACCAGGGCCGCCGCGAGATAATCTCAGAGGATCCGGAACAAACGCTCTGAGGTGGATGGAGCCACGCTCCGTCCTGAGGGGCGAGCAGGTCGATTGACACCCCCTTACACTCATGCTACCGTTTTCATCTCTAGTATTAGCAAAAGTTTGCTGTTCTTCTTAGTGCGACATGCACGTAACAATTCGTAACCCGGTGAGACGAGAGGTTCAGATCCAGGGCAAGCGACGGGTTAGGGAGCTTCTTAAGGAGCTTGACCTGAACCCCGAGTCCCATATCGTCATTCGCCACCGTGAACTCTTAACCAGCGATGTCATCCTCCTTGACGAGGATCGGGTGGAAATCGTCTCCGCCATCTCTGGAGGGTAGCTCGTGCGCTGTATCAAATGTGCTCACAAAGCCAGCGTTGAGCTGCGCCGCCATCACTCCGCTTATTGTCCGCCCCACTACCTGGAGTTCGTCCGCAACCAGGTAGCCCGGAACATCAAACGCCTGAAGATGTTTACCCAGCAAGAACGAATTCTGGTGGCCGTTTCCGGGGGAAAGGACAGTCTGGCCCTGTGGGACCTGCTGCTGGAGGCCGGCTACTCCGCATCGGGCCTGCATATCCACCTGGGCATCGGCGACTACTCCGTCCGGTCCGCCCAGACAACCCGCGCCTTTGCCGACGAGCGTAAGGCAGAGCTTATCGAGTTTGACCTGGAACGAGAGTTGGGCCTGGGAGTGCCCGAGCTATCCAAAGTCCTTAAAAGGGCGCCCTGCTCAGGCTGCGGGCTTAACAAGCGGTATTTCTTCAACAAAATAGCCCTCGATCGGGGGTTTGACGTGGTGGCCACAGGACACAACCTGGACGATGAGGCAGCTACCCTCTTGGGCAACGTGCTCCACTGGCAGCACGACTCTCTCAGCCGTCAGTCGCCAGTGCTGGAGCGCACCCATCCCAAGCTGGTGAAGAAGGTAAAGCCCCTATACTCCCTAACTGAGCGAGAGATGGCCAGCTATTGTCTTCTTAAAGGCATCGACTACATGGAAGAGGAGTGTCCCAATGCTACTGGAGCTCACTCTCTACTGTACAAAGACGTTCTAAACCGAATTGAATTCGAGTCACCTGGAAGCAAGCAGCAGTTCCTACAGGGGTTTCTCGACAGATTTCGGCCTCTGCTCCAGGCCAA
>JAPULR010000107.1 GCA_027294635.1 Chloroflexota bacterium
TATCTGGAATCGATTCGATCCGTAACTCTGTGGGAGTTGCTCAGGAAATCTTTAGGAAAACAGCGGCCATCTGATTCCATCAGAGGGTTGCCGGTGAGGTTTTTGGCTGTGAGGTTATCGGGGCCACGAAATTCCTCCTGATGGCCGATCCTCTTCCGCGTCCGACACCGCTCACTCCCGCGGTAGGTTGATGAAACAAGGTGTTTCGACAGTTCCCATGTTACATATCGCGCCCGCCATTATACAGGCGCCTTTCTCGACCGCTAAGCTATTTAGCGGTCCAGGGACGTGTCTGGTAAAGACCCTTCGAGTCAATCGGAGAGAATCCTCATCCCGCAAAATCCATCAGACGCTGGGTCTCGTACCAAAGGGAGAGCTTGTGATGCCTTCGCTTCGTTGAGGCGACGGCGATACCGAAGCCCACTCAAGGCGGGATAGAGTCCCGCGGTCCGGTGCAAGGGGGTAATGAATGGACCCAAGAGCTCCTAAGGGCAGAGGCCGAAGGGTCCCGATAGGGCTTGGGTATCCGCCAGTTAATATTGTATCGAGCCCTCGATTCACCGACATGGCTACAGCTTTGATCTAACTCTTTTACTGGAAGGTGCGATTGCCATTTCCCCTGGACAATGACATAAGGCTAAAATCGGTAGCAAGAACAAAAGGACTTAGTTTTGATGCGGGTCTCCGGGGTTCGAATCTCCTACGGTGGCCCACTGGAGTCAGCGAACAGACACCCATTCAGTATTTCGGAGCCGGCCAAGCAATCCTTCATAGACGCAGTCTTCAGTGGTTATCAATGGTGCTCCAACAGTCGGGCCAAACCGCTTACGGAGCTTTTGTATCAGTAGCCCCTCTCGGAGTAGGCGGTTTGACAAATCTCCAAGATATCAGTATATTCGCAGGCGTCGGCTGGCTCCATAAACCCCTTGACCGGAGGACGTGACATGATGCGAATAGACGGGTCATATGCCAGGGGATTCGAACTCGCGTGCCTCGGTCACTCGGGAGTCGGCTACTGCGCTGTCACTACGACTTCGCCAGCACACAACTTCGAACGCACTCAGTGCTATCGAAATTTCGCTCTTCCCTGCGAGCCTTAGCTCCGTGGCTTCAATTTTCCCTACCTAATCTGACCCGTCGACTCTTGTCTCCGTTAGGTAAGCGGCTCTCGCTTAAGCGCAGTACTTCTCGATTCCAGCAAGGATCATCACCCCCTTTGGGCCTCCGCGATGAGCCACGATGGGTCGGCGGCAATTCGGGAATTGGCACAGGGTATTTATCAGAGAGGGGGTAGTACCATAAACCCATCCAAACCATCCGTAGACCTCCGCCCCGATAGCATCAACGAGCTAGCCAGAAGCTTTTGGCACTCTGCAATACTTCGGGCGGGGATAAAACTCAACCTGTTCTCCTTCCTCGAGGGCAACGCTCTCACCTACAACGATGTCGCACAGCGCATTGGCGCAGCACCAAGATTCGTCCAGGCATTCCTTGAATCATGCGTGGTTTTGGACCTGCTGGAAAAACGGGAGGACACATACAGCAATTCCCCGCTGGCCTCCAAGTTCCTGGTCAAGGGCGGAAAGGAGTACATCGGCGATCACGCCCTTCACCACACCAACACCTGGGCATCGTGGGGGCGCCTTGACGAGGTGATAAGGGAGGGGAAGACGCTGCTCCCCTATGAAACGGGATACGTGGACGCCGCCACCTATTGGACCGACTATATGATGGGCCAGCACAACCGAGCAGCCTCGGGACAAGCCCGCTATCTGGTGGAAAGTGTAGACCTTCGGAGCAGGCGTAAGCTGCTGGACCTCGGCGGAGGGGCCGCCAGCTACAGTATCGCTCTGTGCGGCGCTAACCCTCAGCTCAAGGCAGTCGTGGTGGATAGCAAGGAACCACTGGAGATTGCCAGGCCACTGGTGGACGAACATCACTTACGAGGCCAGATCACCCTGCTGGAAGGCGACTTCCTTCAGACGAAACTGGGAACGGACTACGACGTCGCCCTTATCTCGGGAGTCGTCCTCATCAAGTCGGAGGAGGACAGCCGCTGTCTGTTCAAGGCCGCCTATGATGCCCTGCTGCCAGGAGGCATGGTTATTGTCCAGGACTATATGCGCATTGACCACAGCCCAGAGCGCGTGAGGCTGGACACTCTGGAACACATGTATGTCATGGTGGCCTTTGACCCTGGTGCCGCGGACCGCGAGGGAGAGGAAGTGGCTTCCTGGCTGCGTGATACCGGCTACCAAAACCTCAAGATGATTCCCTTGCCAACCCAGCTTGCCCTCATCACCGCGGAGAAATCCGTATGAATGATCCCAGAGGCGAGGGGAGCAGGGTAGCAAGAGGCATGTTGGTGGAGGGAGCCCTGTCCGGGGGATTTCTGGGCCTGGCGGGGGTCGGAATATGAATAAAACCACAGTGATTTTCTGTATTGACGGCCTCGATCCCGAATACCTGGAAGCGTGTGAGATGCCCAACCTTCGGGCGCTGGTAAGAAAGGGATTTTCCAACATAGGGCAGGCTATGATGCCCGCGGTAACCAACGTGAACAACGTCTCGCTGGTGACGGGTAGTTATCCAGAGGAGCACTGCATCTGCTCCAACTACTGGCTGCCTGGTGGCAGGGACGAGGGTATCTATGTGGAATCGGCCGAATACGTCTTGACGGAGACCATCTTCCAGCGAGCCCAGCGGCAAGGCAAGACCTCCATCTTGGTTACATCAAAGGACAAGCTGCGCACATTGTTGGCCGATGGCGCCACCATCAGTGTTTCATCAGAGCAGCCCCCGGAGTGGGTGGTGGCAGGCGTCGGGCCACCACCGCAGATATACTCCCTTGAGGTTAACGGCTGGGTCATCAAGGCCGCCAGCTATATCATGTCCCTGAACCCTGCCGATGTGGTCTATATCACCACCACCGACTATGCAATGCATACCTACGGACCAGACCATCCGCAGTCTCAGAAGCACATGACTATCCTCGATGATGCCCTTGGTGAGTTGGTGGAGGCTCACCCGGACATTGCCCTGCTCATCACCGCTGACCACGGAATGTCTCGCAAGACCCGGATGGTAGATCTTAAGCACGCGCTTGAGGACCATGGCATCAAGGCAGATCCTATCCCCATAATCAAGGACCGATATGTGGTACACCACTCCAATCTGGGTGGCTCTATGTTCGTATACCTTCAATCGGCCGACCTGGATGAAGCGGTGAAGGTGTTAAGAGAGACCTGTGGCGTTGAGGAGGCCCTTCCTCGAGAAGAGGCTGCGGTCAGGTTCAGGCTCTGCTACGAACGCATCGGAGACATCCTGGTGACAGGGGAAAAGGATGTGGTCTTTGGGGACCCTGCGGAAGTGCAGATGCCGCCCAATCTTCGCTCCCACGGCTCCACCCATGAGCTTCGCATACCAATTATAGGGTACAACGACGACTTCAGCGGGTTTTCCTTCAGTGAGAACCGAGACATTGGTTGCTATATCTTCGAGCACGTGCTGGTATAGTCGTAGTCATGTGCCCCATATCGGGAAATTTGAGGGGAAGCAGGTGAACCAACTGTGAGTCTTGAGAGAAGTATCAGGCCTTTGGAACGCCTCCAGACACTTAGGGAGTGCCTCGACAGAAAGGGCTTCGCTCGTATCTTGGAGGCACACAGTGGCATAAGTGCCATCATAGCCGAGAGTGCTCGAATCCAGAAGGATGGAGAGGTCATCGAGTATGACGGCATCTGGGAAAGCAGTCTGACGGACTCCGCCACAAAGGGATTGCCGGACGCCTCTATCGTCGGCTACGACTCTCGCATCCACACCATAGACGAGATACTCAATGTGACCACCAAGCCCGTCATCGTAGACGGGGACACCGGCGTTGAACCGGTCCTGTTCGAGTACCTGGTAAAGCGGCTGGAGCGGCTGGGAGTGTCGGCGGTTATCATTGAAGACAAAGTGTACCCCAAGCGAAACAGCCTGGATGAATTTGCTAACCAGGATCTGGAGCCTCCAGCGGTCTTTGCCCAGAAGATCAAGGCCGGCAAGGAGGTCGCTGTCACTAATGAGTTCATGATCATAGCTCGCTTGGAAAGCCTCATTGCCGGGAAAGGGGTTCAAGATGCTCTGGATCGGGCCGAGCAGTATATCCTAGCAGGGGTCGACGGCATTATGATCCACTCCAACAAACAAGACCCTGCAGAAATCCTATCCTTTGCGGAGGCCTACCGGCCTCTCTGTCAGCGGTTAGGGCGTCGCCCTCATCTCGTGTGCGTTCCAACCACATATAACACCATGACCGAGGCCGAACTCATCTCCATTGGCTTTAATATCATCATCCACGCCAATCACCTACTGCGAGCTGCCTACAAGGCCATGGCCGAAGCCGCCCGCACCATCTTGATGAGTGGACGTAGCCTTGAAGCAGACGCACTGTGCGCTCCCGTTAAAGATATATTCTCCATGGTCGGGTACGATCATATTATCCGCAAAGACCGGGAGCGCTCGGAGCTTTTTCGCCTCCTCGAAAGAGAGAATAATGGTGTAGCACCACGACCGGGCTATAGTCGCTGAGAGAGCAGCCTATGGACGCCCAGGCGTTTTGGAATGTCTTGAAGGCCCGCGGCCTCACGTTCTTTGCGGGTGTGCCTGATTCCACGTTCACAGCAGCCTACAACGTCATGGTCAAGGACCCAGAGATTCGCTACATTCCTGCCGTGAGAGAGGATGTAGCCTTGGGGATTGCCAGCGCTGCCTATTTCGCCGGACGACTGGGCGGCGTGATGATGCAGAACTCTGGTATCGGTAATATCGTCAACCCCCTGACTTCCTTTAGCCTGATGTACAAGATTCCGGTGCTCCTCATCGTGGGGTGGCGCGGCTACGGGGGACCCCCCAACGATGCCCCGGAGCACTGGATCATGGGAGTGAAATCTCCCGAAATTTTCGACCTCCTTGACGTTCCCCACGAAATCCTGGAGGCCGACGGTCTGGAGTCAACCCTGGACCGGCTCCTCGCAGTCATGCACCAGCGATCGGTGCCAGGCGCCCTCTTGGTACGCGCCGGGGTGATAGAATGATCGACCGATATAAGGCCATCGAGCGGATTCTCCAGCACGTCAAGGCTGACGACCTGGTCTTGAGCACCACAGGGATGCCCTCCCGCGAAGTTTTCATGGCCGACGATCGTCCTGGAAATTTCTACATGATTGGCTCCATGGGATTACTATCCTCCTTCGGACTGGGGATTGCCTTGCTCACGCCCCAGCAAAGGGTATTCGTGTTGGAGGGAGATGGAAGCGCACTCATGAGTCTGGGAACGTTGCCACTTATCGCCTCCGAGGGCCCCGCCAACCTAGTCCACATCATCCTCGACAATGAAGCATACGAATCCACGGGAGGCCAGCCTTCCATAAGCTCACACGTTGACCTCGCCGATATAGCCAGGAGCTGTGGATACGGCCACGTCGTCCGGGTAGACGACATCGAAGGCCTGGAGGACGCCCTGCTGGGGGTCGGCTCCCACGCCAGCCCTCAGCTAATCATGGTCAAAGCCGGCATCGCCCCCGTAGAGGGTATCCCACGGGTCTCTCACTCCCCCACTGGCATTCGAGACCGATTCAAAAGCTGTTTTCGAGGGGGGAACTGACCAGGATGCTGATACTCTCGCCCGGCCCAGCCAACATCTCGGAGCGGGTCCGTAACGCCCTCACCCGACCCGACATCGGCCACCGCGAGCCCGAGTTCACCCGGCTCCTTCAAGGAACGAGGTCCCTCCTTCTCGACGTATGTGGAGTACCCCAGGGCTATTGCTGTGCAGTGATGGGTGGGTCTGGCACCACCGGCATCGAGGCCACCATTACCTCCCTTTGTGGCATAACCAGCGGGGTCCTGATCCTTGCCAATGGGGTTTATGGCGAGCGAGCAGCCCAGATCGCCCAGGTTTTCGGGGTGCCCAATACCCTGGCGAAGTTCGATTGGACTTGCCCCCTACCGTTGGACCAGGTCGAGGAGTTGGTTGGCGCCACCACCCACGACGTGGTCTATCTGATACACCACGAGACCACCACGGGTACCCTCAACCCCCTTCGCGAGGTAGCAGCCATCGCGAAGCGCCACCGCAAATGGGTGATGGTGGATGCCGTCAGCAGTGTGGCCGGCGAGGAGCTGGACCTGCTGGGCTGGGGAGTTGACCTGATTATCGGGTCCGCCAACAAGTGTATCCGGGGAGTGCCCGGGGTTGCCTTTGTGGTGCTCTCTCAGGAGCTGCTGGAGGTGCTGTCAGGGCGCCGCCAGGTGGCCTTCTCCACGGACCTTGTAGGCGCCCTGATCAAAGAGGAGGCGGGCGAGACCCCATTTACACCTCCTGTGCAGACTATGTACGCCCTTCGAGAAGCCCTGAGAGAGCTGCTGGAGGAGGGTGTGCAGCAACGTATAGCCCATTACCGGAGCATCGCCAAGACTCTACGCCAGGGCCTGACCTCCCTGGAGGTGGCCCTCCTTGTCTCTCCAGAGCACCTTTCAAATACCATGACCTCGGTGATGCTGCCAGAGGGCGTTTCTTACGCCGACCTGCATGCTCCTCTAAAGACACGTGGGTACGTGATTTACAAGTCCCAGGGGCATCTCAGCGACACCACCTTTCGCCTTGGCACGGTTGGGGTAATTGACGAGGAGGACATCGAGGGCTTCCTTCTGGCACTCCGCCAAGTGCTGGCGCGATGACCGTCGAGTTGGGAGAGTCCAGGTGAGCAATGAGCAAGGCAGGGAAACCCATATGACCTCACAGGACATGTCGGCCGAGTTCTATCGAAACCACGCTAGTCAATATGCCACGGTGGCCCACGAGTTTCGCCAGTCAGTGTATGTCCGAAGCTCCCATCCGTCGCTCAGGAACGACTGGGACGCGTTGGAGCATCTCACACAGTTGGCCCCCGGCAAACACGGGTTGGATGCGGGCTGTGGCGCGGGTGCGCGTGACGTGTTTCACCTATGGTCCCAGGGATACGACGTGGTTGGAATTGATGCTATTGAAGAAAATATCCGGGTTGCCCACGATCTTCATCCAGAAATAGCTGACCGAGTCTTCATGGCGGACCTCAGACAAGAACTGCCCTTCGCCGATGAGGCATTTGACTTCGTGATGTGCAATGCCGTGATACAGCATATCGATCCGGAGATCGTCCAGACTTTGGTGCTGCCGGAGTTGGCCAGGGTCATCCGCCCCCAGGGAGTGCTTCAGCTAATGTTCAAAAATGGCGAAGGCTCCCTCAGCGTGTACGACAAGGACTATGGCGTGGAGCGCTCCTTCCAGCTTTACGATGAGACCAGACTACTGGAAATTCTTCTGCAACAGGGTATGACACTGGTCCCGGCAGAATCACCCGAAGGTCTAGGAGGCCTCCTCTATTTTGCCGACGGCAAAACAGTCGATCACTGCCTGTTCTTTACCCGCAAGGTGGCTGGGAGCGCTGCCAGCCTCCATCATCGCGAAGTTGGTGGTCGGTAGACGCGCCCCAGTTTATCATCAGAAGCCATCGCGCCTGGTAGTTCCTGAATTAACACGGGACCACAGCGGCAGTAGTTCCTGCCACCAAAAGGGGCTAGTGTACTTTCCGATACCGGCCAAGGTCGCGACTCAGGTACGTCAGTGGTGGGTTATTGGCTCGGGTCAGACCGTTGAAGTAAACTCACCCGACACCACTCTATTGCATGGGACCCTGGTCAATGGAGCCTTGGCCTGGCCCGCGTTGTCAACGTTCCACGGCATGGGAGCCCTCACCAGTAAAGGGTTTTCCAGGTCTTCGGCTTCCCTCTAACCTCATCGATCCCAACCAAGTGATCACATTGCACACAGTGTAAGCCACGTCCTCGGATGGGTTTAATATCTCCAAGACATCCTTTGTGGATAAGCGGTTGGTCGTTTCGTTTTATGATAAACGACTTGGGCTCTCTTTTAAGGTCATCTATGCCCTTATGAGAAATTATTGCACCTGTTGAGTAAAACTACTGATCTTTACTTTGGGATGAGCTGGTGGATCGGTCTAGTTATACACCCTACATTTAACACACAGCGGTGTATTCTGAGGGAATTCGGAGTCCCGAAACGGTGAAATTTGGGCCTGGGTCTAATCCTTGATACGGCCACGAGGCTTGGCTATGGAGACCAGGGAGGGGGTGTCTACAGACACCCCCGGGTAACGGACTTCATTCCTGGACTTGTAAAATCCAGGGTTAATAATAGACTGAGTTGCCGGTGCCGCCGCCTGCCGCTATTACCTCACCGGTAACGGCCCAAGCTTTGTCAGAAGCTAAGTATGCTGCCAGGAATCCGATCTCCGAGGCATCCACCATGCGGCAGATGGCGTTGCCACTGGGGGACCCGGGAGCAAAGTCCTGTCGTTCAAGTTCTTCCGGGTCCATCCCCTGTTGCGCCGCCCGCTGGGCCAACATGCCTGGCGTGCGTTCTGTGCGCGTGGCGCCAGGGTGAATGCAGTTGACGGTTATTCCGTATTGCCCCAATTGGTTAGAGAGGGTCTTGGTCAGGTGCACAAGGGAGACGTTGCGGGCCCCACCGCTAAGGTTACCGGCAGTCCGAGCGTTGCCTCCGCTAATGTTGATTATCCTGCCCCAGCCCGCCTCTTTAAGGAAGGGAATAGCGGCGCGAGCGCACCGAAGTGTCCCGACGTATTTCACATCGAAGTCACCCAACAGGTCAGCTTCGTTGACCGTTTCAATCGGGCCGATGGCCGT
The DNA here is from genome assembly GCA_027294635.1 of Chloroflexota bacterium. GTDB lineage: Bacteria > Chloroflexota > Dehalococcoidia > Lucifugimonadales > JAPULR01. The sequence continues at coordinate 8,752 of JAPULR010000107.1, forward strand.
TGGCGATCCACCGGGTAGTGATGCGCTATTCACCAGAATGTGCAGACCACCTAGCTCTTTTGCTGCCTCAGCCACACCGCTATCCACCTGGTCTCGCTGAGTCACGTCAAATACTAACGTGATGACCTTTCGACCAGTCGCATCCCCAATTTCTTGCGCTGCATTCTCAAGCTCCTGACGGGTGCGAGAGACGATAGCTACGTTGGCGCCCTCTCGGGCTAATTCGAGTGCGATCGCCTTGCCGATGCCTCGTCCTCCTCCAGCTACCAGGGCATTCCTTCTTTGCAACCCTAAGTCCATTTCCTGCGTCCCCCTTTTTTTAGCAATGTGTGTATAGGCGCCGCTCGAATCGTGCCGACATACCGGCCAGGTGGGCCGATTCGGTATCAAAATGAGATGGTTATCCTAATCCGATGAGTTGAGTCAGATTATACTAGTAATCTGCCCGTTGGAGGCGAGTTAACGTTATCTTCTGTATGACCGCATAACGTGACGCCTTCGTGCTAAATGTGTCGCCGCGACATCGGCGTTACGCTAGGCCACTTGGGTCACAATTGACAGAGCCCAACCCTCGCCATAGGATTAGGCGAACTAAACCAAAGGAGGCACCTTGTGACTACAGCACTAGGTAGCGGCACGTTAACCTTCGAGGTGGTGGAAGGATGGGCCAAGCTGCCTCAAGGGTGGTCCCTCAAAGAGTGCCCCGATGTGGCCGTGGACAGTAAGGACAGAGTCTACGTTTTTACCAGGGGCGAGCACGGGGTGATCGTCTTCGACCGCGACGGTAACTTCCTTTCATCCTGGGGCGAAGGTGTCTTCGGCAGCGCTCATGGTATCTGCATCGGCCCAGACGACTCCGTTTACTGTGTGGACAACGGTGACCACACGGTCAGAAAGTTCTCCACTGACGGGGAACTTCTCATGACGCTGGGCACCAAGGACCAGCCAGCCCCACGCTTTAGCGGTGAAGCATTCAATCTCCCCACCGGACTGGCGGTGTCTCACAAGACCGGTGATCTCTTTATCTCCGATGGCTATGGCAACGCTCGGGTCCACAAATACAGCACCGAAGGCCGCCACATCATGTCCTGGGGCTCTTCAGGGATAGATGAGGGGCAGTTTGTAATCCCCCACAACATCGCCGTGGATAGGGACGACAACGTGTACGTGGCTGACCGGGAGTGCCACCGAGTCCAGGTGTTCGACCCCAATGGACGGCTACAAGCCATCTGGAGCAACATCTGGAAGCCCTCGGGTATCAGGGTCGGCGTGGACGGTAACGTGTATATCGCCGAGCTTCTTGCCGACTCATACTATGCCGACGCCCCCGATGTAGGTCATCGCGTAAGTATCTACAGCCAGTCTGGTAAGCTGTTGGGACGCCTGGGAGATTCTCAATGGGGCGAAGGTCCCGGGCAGTTTGTAAGCCCCCACGGCATTGCTTTGGACTCCCGAGGCGACATCTATGTGGGAGAAGTCTCCTGGACCATGATGGGCCGGATACTGGAACCACCCCGGGAGCTGAGGAGTCTACAAAAGCTCGCGAGGACCGCCTAAGTAAAACCGACCGGGGAGGGGCGGCCACAGCATTGGGCGCATAATCCATGAGTGCCCCCTTATAGTGCCTGGGGATTGTCGGGAAGTAGAAGAAGGAATGGTAATGTTCATAGAAACCGTAAGCTCTGCCCTAGGGAGACAAGGCGTTTGAAGCCTGCGGACGACTCAACAATAGACTACAAGGCTTTAGTCCAGCACGGTTACGACCTCTGTGCCGCCGCCTACCACGAAGCTAGAATGGCTGAGGTCAACTCTGGGCTAGCCCTGTTCACGAGGCGACTCTCGGATGGTGCTACCGTGCTTGACATAGGCTGTGGCACCGGGGTCCCAATCACTTGGACTCTAGCCCAGCACTTCGTTGTCACCGGCGTAGACATCTCCAGCGAGATGATTCGACGTGCGCGAGTGAATGTTCCACAGGGGAACTTCATCCACAATGACATCATGTCAGTCGAATTCCCTCCGTCCAGCTTCAATGGTGCCGTCGCCTTCTACTCGGTATTCCATCTCCCCAGGGAGGAGCACTCAGAGCTGTTTCGCCGCATCTTTAGGTGGCTGAAGCCAGGGGGATACCTCCTGGTTACACTGACACTCTCCATTGAAGAAGCGTATACGGAAGACGATTTCTTTGGTGTAACGATGTATTGGAGCAACCATAGTCTGGATGGCTACAAGGATATTCTAACTGAGGTCAGATTCAGAATTCTGGAAACCTCCGTTATCGGCCACGGCTATTCGGAAGCACACCACGCCCCTGATGAGCAGCATCCCCTTGTCCTAGCGCAAAAGGAATAGACTAGTAGAGCCGCCGCTTAAACTGTTTACATTTATCTTCACGGCACCACCTCCTTAAACTCTCCACCCTGGGTCGACATTGCAAGGCGCTATGCGGGAGCCTACAATCTGGAGCACCGTTGTTGTCCCATTTTAGACGCGTCTAGGCAGTGATGCCAAGGAGCAAAAGGAATAAGCATGCTTGAGCAGTTTCATGTCCCGGAGGACAGCGCAGTCAGG
>JAPULR010000108.1 GCA_027294635.1 Chloroflexota bacterium
GATGTTATGGGGGACTGCACCCTGAGCCAGCTTAAAGAGAAGCTGGACTCTGGGGAGTGCCAGTCCAATCTCCCTCAAATGGAGCCTCTGTTCCAGTCCTACTTCAACCGCATTAAGGCAGAGGCGCTGAGGGCCCAGCGACACCTGACGGAGGCCAACCTGCGATTGGTGGTGAGCGTGGCCAAAAAGTACATTGGCCGCGGCATGTCCCTACTGGACCTGATACAGGAGGGCAACATCGGCCTCATACGCGCGGTGGAGAAGTTCGACTACAGGAAAGGGTATAAGTTCAGCACCTACGCCACCTGGTGGATTCGTCAGGCCATCACCCGGGCCATTGCCGACCAGGCTAGAACCATTCGCATTCCTGTTCACATGGTGGAGACCATTAACAAGCTGATGCGGCACCACCGGCGGCTCCTTCAGGACTTCGGCCGGGAGCCTACCCCCGAAGAGATCGGCAACATCATGGAGTTGAGCCCCGAGAGAGTGGAGGAGATCATCAAGATCTCCCAAGAGCCGGTGTCCCTTCAAACCCCCATCGGGGAGGAAGAGGACAGCCACCTGGGCGACTTCATCGAAGACCAGAGCGCGCCCGCTCCATCGGATGCGGCCTCTTATCAGCTACTTAAAGAGCAGATCAACGATGTGCTCCACACCCTCACAGACCGGGAGCGACGTGTACTTCAGCTGCGCTTTGGCCTGGAGGATGGTCGTAGCCGCACCCTTGAAGAGGTGGGGCGGGAGTTCGGTGTCACGCGGGAGCGCATCCGCCAAATCGAGGCCAAGGCCCTGCGTAAGCTGCGTCACCCCACCCGATCACGACGACTTAAGGACTTCCTGGAATAACCGTTACAGATAGCACAAGCGTTGGGGAGCCATAGCACTAGCTACGGCTCCCTTGTTTAGTCTAAGCTCCTGAGAGTTAGCCGATATTCAGCCGGCTGGCTGCTGCCCCTGGCCAGGCTCCCCACGATCACCAGAGCTTCATCAATAGCATCTAGGTCAGGCACCACAATTTTGCCTTGATTCGAGCCATCCAGCTCCACCTGCCTCACTGCCTTCTCTCCATCTCTGCTCTCGATGAGCCAGACCGTGTACCCCTGGGGCACTTGGTTGTTGGTGCGGAAAAACCCCTCGGAGGTCCACCCCTGGTTCTGAGAGGCGTCATCAAAGAAGCCCACCTCCGGCAGGGAGATAGTGTCCAGGCAAAGCCCGGTACCATTGATGGCGTCGTCGGTGACGTAGTGGAAGCGCACCAAAATTTCCTCACCGGCATAGGGCGTCAGGTCTACCTGGTCCTCCACCCAACCATCGCTAGCCCCTGAGTAGCCGGGTCCAAAGCTGTTGCCCACCGGATTGCTGGGGGTGGACAGGGCACCAGGCAATATATCCCAGGTTGAACCGCCGTCGGTGGAAACCTGGACGTAGCCGTAGTCCCAGTCCTCCTCAATCTCGTACCACAGGGTGAATCGTAGGGTCGCCTGGTTTACGTCGGAAAGGTCAAACCCTCTGGTCAGGGTGGTGCTGATGGAATCACCCCGATTGCCCCACCAGCAGTATCCACCTGACTTGGGATCAATCGGAAGAAGCGAAGTGTAACTGTCGCCAGAAAACTGCATCTCCGCTCCCTTTGCTTCCAGATCAAGCAGAAGGTATCGAACTGAATACTGCGGCTGGGAAAGAATGTGTATGCCCGTCTGACTCAACACGTCGGTGGGGTCAACCGCCACCAGCTTCTCAGCGTAACTAAACGGACCGTTTCCTGTTTGTGATAGATAGTTGGCTACCGTCCATCGGCCAAAGATAGAGTCGAAGTCATCCTCTGTGCCCAGAAAATTCAGGTAGGCGTCTACCGCGTTTATGCCGCTCTCGCCGGTCCTCAGCAGAGGCTCTAGGTCTCCACCCAAGCTGTAGTGGTCCGCCAGGAACTGGGTGAACAGGAAGGCCGCGCCATAGTTGGCGGAACTGTCCAGAGCGCTCATGGGCCAGTAGACCAGGGAAGTAGGCAAGGAGTTGCGGAATGAACCTACGGTATGGGGCACCCAGCCTAGTTGCTGCTCCGCCACCTGGGACAAGCCTTCATTGAGCCAGGTGCTCTGCCCCATGTTGAGGTTCCATTGAACGGCGTGCTGAAGCTCGTGGGCCAGGGTGGAAAGATAGCCGACGCTGCCGACCCTGAGGGTAGCGGAATTAATGTAGATCATCTTTCGCTGGTTGCTGTGCTCGTGCACCAGGGTAGGGTACTCATCCGCCGAGCTGTAGTAGCCTGCCACACCCCTGAGCCTGGCGTGAAGTATGGTGATTCTATGCCCTTCTGAGGCCTCGGGAGGCCACAGAGGTCCAAAGGAGCCGGTCACTTCGGGGAATATGCGTTCTTCGAAGAAACGGGCTGCTTCTTCCATATCATCAGCAGAGACGTTTAGTCCCTCCTGCACGTACCAATAGGCGTTGTTAGAAACGAACTCCAAAGTAGCGCTGATGTCATTGACCCTCACCGCCACCGAATCCAGCACCTTGAAGATATCTTCATATCCCACTACCAGGTTTGAAGGGTTGTCATAGACCACGGGAGGAATAGGATCGAGAGACTTGAGGCTCAGGGACCGGGCCAGCTCGTACAGGTCCCTCTTGGGCGGTATGGGTATCCCTGTGGGCTCTGGAACCGCCGTCGGAGTAGGGGTGGGTGAGGGAGTCGCGGAGGGACTTGGGCTGGCGCCTGTCGTAGGACTACGAGTGGGAGTCGGTGTATTGGGCGTTCCCTCCGCAATTGTTGGGGTAACATCTGGGGTGACAGTAGGAGAAGGGGTAGGGGTTGCGGTGGTTGGAGTCGGCGTGGAAGTTGGCGAAGGGATTAAGACGCTTGGGGACGGTGTGGACGCCTGATTGCAGGCGACGGCCAGCAGAATGAGGGCGGCAGTTAGGAAGCTAAGGAGTGCTGGTTTATACCGGCTATTTCCTGAGCCTGGAGCCATGGGATGATTAAACACGAGGCTTGGGTGGCATCTATTACTTCACCGACACCATAAACCGGATGATGTGTACTCTCTCAACGCTACTAGCAGTGGTCCTAAGGTGTCAACAACCTATATACGATTGATTCGTAAAGTCAGGTTTCCAGAAGGGTCGCTAATTAGGTAAGACAAGCTATATTATCAGCTACGTGGAGAGGAGAACCAGAATAGACCCAACGAGACGCCACCACCCCTTGTAACTTCCGCCAGAAGGTTTAAACTAGTCCTCGCCAGTTTCTGTCGAACGCCAGCACTCCCTAAACAACGAGGAGCCCATGAGCAAACCAAAAAACGCACAGAAATCGGATGGTCTGACACGTCGTGGTTTTCTTGGCAGGGTGTCCCTGGGCCTGGTAGGCATTGCCAGCCTGGCCATTCCCCTGCGAAGCCTACTGTCCCCCGCCAAGGGAGCTAAGGGCCCCGCCGACGGCCTGCCCGAGGACTCCATATTCCAGCCCCGTAGAGACCCCCGGACAGACAACGAAAGGCACGGCACAGCCTAAAGGTACACCTACCCTCATCCAAAGCATAAGAGCCCCGAAGGTATCGGGGCTCTTATTTTGTTCCTCACTATAGTTTCCCTTATTATGGAGAAACCGGCGATATTGCTTTCTTACGAGGACGCGAAGGGCTTTCGGGCACCGTAGGTTATACCTAACGTGCCGAAGGCGGCGGCGCTGGACTGCTGGGGAGCGCCGCTAAAGACGTCCAACCGCTTGGTTATCTCAAAACCCTCAAAACCGGCTCCCTCAACAAACATCTGTAGCTCCGCTTCCAGCAGAGCACCGGCGATTCAACCGGTCCAGAGGTCTATGTTCTCTTTGGCCTCCTGAGGCACGGCCTTTTGCACTAGGATATCGCCCAGCTGCAACCTCCCACCGGGCTTGAGGACCCGGTACATCTCGCTAAAGACCGCCGACTTATCGGGGCAGAGGTTAACCACACCGTTGGAGATCACCACGTCAGCCCACCCATCGGGAACGGGCAGGGCCTCGGCGAGACCTTCCCTGAACTCCACGTGCGCAAATCCGGCCTCCGTGGCTGCAGCTCTGGCCTTGCCCAGCATCTCCGGGGTCATGTCCACTCCAATAACCTGACCTGTGGAGCCCACTAGGCGACCCGCGACCAGGCTATCGAAGCCTGAGCCAGAGCCTACGTCCACCACCCTCTCACCGGCCTCGATCTCGCCCAGAGAGAAGGGGTTGCCCGTCCCAGCAAAGGACTCCAAGGCGCTGCTGGGAACCGAGTCAATCAGGTCCTCTGCATACCCCAGCGCCTGTGCCAGAGGCCGTCCGGTGTGAAAATGGAACCCCTTATTGGGGTTGCTGGCGACCTCAGCGTACTCTTTACTTATCTCCGAGCGTAGGGTTTCCAGGTCCACTTTCGGCAATGATGCTGGTGTAGTCATTG
>JAPULR010000109.1 GCA_027294635.1 Chloroflexota bacterium
CCTTGGCCACTTCCTGGGCAATCAGTATGTCCACGCCCCTGCCTATGCCCCTGCCTGACCCCGTGATTATCGCTACATGGTCATTAAGCAGGTCTCCCATGATCTCTCCGTTGCTGTCAGCTTAGATTGTTTGTTTTCCCCCGCTCAGCCTGAGCTTGTCGAAGACCGGGCTCCCCTGAGCGAAAATAAATCCCATAGATGCTGAGCTTGCCCATCCTAACTTGTCCCGATGGGGCACCGGGGCGAAAGACCGTGAGTAACCTCCCCTAAAGTTGTTGGATACCCTTTCATTGTCGAGGCGTCTGTGGAGGAGCAGGGTTCACAATACCCGCCGTGAGATAGTCCCGGGCCAGGGGCGCCAGCTTGTCCAAGGACCACCGCTCCTCTCCGTTGAAGATGGAGCGCTCCGGCCTCGGTTGGGACAGAAGGGAAACCACGCCACCATAAACCAGAAAGGTCTGGCCGTTGATGTTGGCGGCGTAATCGCTGGCCAGGAAGGCCACAAAGGGAGCGATGTCGTCCGGGTTGGCCGATTCCAGGTCTTCTTCCCCCTCGATGGCCGCCACGCCCTGCTGGGCCCTTATCTGGCTGGCGGCGGTGGGAATCTCGCTGGTCATACGGGTGTAGGCTCTGGGCGCGATGGAGTTGGCCGTGACGCCATACCTCCCCATGTCGCGGGCCACCACCTTGGTGAAACCGGCAATGCCCGACTTGGCGGCGCCGTAGTTGGCCTGCCCCGAGTTGCCCATGAGGCCCGACTCTGAGCTGAAGGTGATGATGCGTCCCGACCGCTGCTGCCGAAAGACTATGCAGGCGTGCTTCACCACAGAGAAGGTCCCCTTCAGATGCACCGCTATCACCGCATCCCACTCCTCCTCCGTCATGTTGAATATCATCCGGTCCCGAATTATCCCAGCGCAGGTGACTACTATGTCCAGCCTGCCGAAGGAGTCCAGGGCCTTCTTGACTATCGCCTCCCCGCCCTCCATGGGGGCCACCGACTCGTAGGAAGCGACAGCCGTGCCTCCATGGGCGGCTATCTCCCCCACCACCTGGTCGGCGATGGATGTCGAGCCCCCGGAGCCGTCCAGCTCGGTGCCCGGGTCCACCACCACCACCTTGGCCCCCTCCTGGGCCATCAGAATGGCCACGCCCCTGCCAATTCCCCTGCCTGAGCCCGTGATTATCGCTACATTGTCCTGAAGAACTCCCGCCATGCTGTCTCCTTTTTGGTCCCGCCGTCTTCCGGGACAGTTACGGCCATCCCTGGAAATCGATAATGCGGTATGGGTTCACATTCGTTTTTGAGCTTAAGGCCAAAGGGCCTCCTGGTACCGCGCAAAAATTGATGAGGTTATCCTGCCCTGGTGGGCAAGACCACGGTGGCCCATCCGGGGGTAAACTTCTGGCCCTTCTCATCCTCCACCCAAACCTCGCAATCCACCAGATGCTCGCCGTTAGCCACGTATTTCTTGGTAACCACACCCTTGCAGGTAAGGGGAGCGCCGGGCTGGTCCATGCCGCGGTACTGGCATCCCAGTTTCCTCAGCGTGCCCTGGGGTCCAATCCAGTCGGTTAAAAGCTGGGCCAAAAAGGCGCTCTTCAGGGCGCCGTGGAGGATCACCCCGGGAAGACCCGTGCTTTGAGCGAAATCCTTGTCGTAGTGAATCTCGTAGAAGTCCCCCGACACTCCGGCGTACCTGACCAGCTGGCGAGTGGTGGGATGCTTTACCAAGGAGGGGACCTCTGTACCCTCTTCTACGTCTTCCCAGTAGGGATAGCTGCCCATTCTAAGCCTACTTCTCAATACCTGATGGAGGTGTTCTTCTGTGTTGCCGCCACCTGGCCGAACTGGTTGGTGTAGGTGGTTTCGGTGACGATGAAGATCATAGGCCCCAGTTGTCCGGCACGAGGGTAGATGTCTACCACCCGGTTCACCGCGGTAATGCGGTCTCCAGGGCGGACGGGCTCAAAGTACTCCCACTCGCTGCCGCCGTCCAGGAGGCGTTTGTAGGGGAAGTCTGGAGGCAGGTCCTCCAGCCCCTGGGTGCGGGCGGCGCGAAGAAAGGTGGGGGGCGCTACCATGCCGCCGAAACGGGTCTTACGAGCTTCGGCCTCGTTGTTCCATAGGGGGTTGGGGTCCTCAATAGCCTGGGCAAAGGCTCTAATGTGCCCCCTCTCCACCTCCATGACCTCAGGAGGGCTCTCCTTGCCGATGTAGCTCTTCCTCAGAGCTTCAATTTCCGGGGCTGTGTCCGTTGTCATAAACTCCTCCCGCCAGTGCGCCACGAGTTTAACCAGGGGCCTGGGGACTGTCAAGCTAGGTGTAGCGAAAATGAAGGTGTCCTATGCCTCATTACTGGCAAGGCTAACAGGGGTGATGAAGATTAAGATGCCGCGGGCTGATGAGGCCACCAAGGCCTTCTTCGAGTCCATCCTTCCCGACGACCCACGAGTAAAAGTAAGGCCCGTGTTTGGCAGCGTTGCGGCCTTTGTCAGCGGAAAGATGTTCAGCGGCGTCTTCGGCAACGACGTTTCTGTGCGCCTGCCCGAGGGTGAGCGCGCGCAGCTTCTGAAAGAAGAGAACGCATCCCTCCTGGAGCCTATGCCCGGAAGGGCGCTTAAGGAGTACGTCATCATGCCGGAAGCCTGGCGTGGAGAGCATAAAAAGGCCAAGCATGGGTGACGCGCTCCTTTCACTGAGCAAGCCGGATGCCGGAAAAGAGGTCTAAGAGGGCCAAGGAAAAGGTAAGTAGGCCGTCTACGCCTCAGTCTGAACCATGCCGAGGATTGCCATTATCCCGCTGGTCCTTGAGAAACTCCTCCACCTCTCGCACCATCTCCTCACCGTTGGGCATCTCGGGCAATACTAAGGCCGATTCGTCGTAACGCTGTTCCAGCCTCTCCACGTATGCCTTGAGACGGCTATCCCCATCTATGACCTTCTGAACTTCCTGCTCAAAGGAAGAGGCGGCGTCCTTCAACCGTTGTAGATTTAAGTCCAGGGCAAGGAGTTGGCACACGGCCTGTACCAGACTATAGGCCGCCCTGTAGTTGGGAGAAGTTTGAAGATAGTGAGAGGTGTGTCCCCAAACGGTAGCGAACTGTACTCCCCGAGCGTCGCAGCGTTCCATCATCGCCGAGGAGATGCCCACGGGTCCCTGGTAGTCCGAGGATCGGATGTTCAGACCGGCAAGGGTCTTGGCAAGCTCACCCCCAACAGCGGAGCCAGTAATGGTCAAAGGCCGTGAGTGCGGTACGGCGTCCAAGAGAGCTCCAAGGTGCACAACGGTGTGGACACCCGTCCTCATGGCCAGGTCAAGGATAGCATCACAGTAGGTGCGCCACTTAAGGCTGGGTTCCGTTCCCACAAAAAACATGAAGCGCTGCGAGGAATCGGAGGAATCGTGGTAGAAAAGCTCGTTGGAGGGCCACTTGAGACTGCGGACTCCTTTACTGCTGAGACTTACCAAGGGCCGCACATGGGTGAAGTCGTAGAACTCCTCGGGGTCCATTTCAGCCATCTTTCGACTGGGAAGCTCACCCATGAAATACCGTAGGGCCGTCGTGGCCGCCTCCGCGGCGTCGGACCATCCACCGGAAGCCATGAGCAAGCGGGGGATGCGCTTTTTAGGCATCTGTAGCACGGAGAAGTGTTGCAGCTCAGCCAATAGTAACGACCCTGTTACCTACCTCTGAATTCAATGGTTCCAAATGGAGCATGCTAACTAAGGATTTCTAGGAAATCTTGCCTCCGATCCATACGTTGCCTCCGGGGCCACAGTTACGTCGCGCTACCACAGTAGCACAGGAGTTGCCCTCCCATATTTCGACGCTACCCGCCTGGGTGAAAGGCGCCATGAAATCCCTCACCTTTTCGATATCTGAAGCCTCCAAAATCATGTAGAAGGTGTGGTCCTGCACCACCGACTCCCCATGAATGTTGATGCCTGACCTGGCGGCGTTATCCTGGGAGAGGTGCTGCAGCAGCATTGGGCCCGCAGTTAAATCGCCCGCCGGGCAAGTCTCGGCGGTATGCTGGTGCCGAGTTACAAACAGCGCCATCTTAATCTCCTCTGTTAGGCTATGCGCATTTACAAAAAGGTGCGCCACTTAAGAAGCCTTCTATACCCAAAGCAACACCTCACCATATGCACACCTGGCTTGGTGCCGAAGGTCGGAGTCGAACCGACACGGGGTTGCCCCCACCGGTTTTTGAGATTGGCGACCGCCGTGATGGGGCGTCTCGTTACCTTCCATAACGTGTTGTATTATACGTAAAGTGCAGGGTTATGGGTACTGGTGATGCCGTTGCGTCTTGCCCTGTCCTGGGGAGTATGTCGGCAATCGGTCGGCAAACACTAGGGGGCGCCAGGCAGCAACTCGCAGGCCACGCCGTCGTGATCTCCGTCAAGCTTTAAGATTCATTGTAGATAGCCCCTTGACTGAATAGCACATGAGTTCTAAGATATCTTATCCTGTCACCCTTTGTTTGTTCTTGTTTTATGCAAGTAGCTTGCGTTCTCATATCACATTTTTCTTTCAAGGCAGAGTCCCTCCGCCAACCGGACTTGCGACACCAGCCCTGTTTGATCGTAAGGATGAAAGGCTCCAGGAAGGTTGTTGCTGACTGCTCTCCGAGTCTGTCCACAGTACGACCCGATATGCCGTTACAACAGGCCCTGACCTCGGTTAAGAAAGCTAGGTTGATAGAGGCAGACGACGCCTACTATCACGACCTTTACCGTGACATCCTGGAGGCCCTGGAGCAGGTCAGTCCCATAGTTGAGGAGTCGGACCTAGGCTGTGCCTACGTAGACCTGGTGGGCCTGGAAGGACTTTACGGCGGTGACGCCCAGGTCGCTCTTGCCTTGCAAAGGGCGCTTCCAGACCACTGGGGTGCCCAGATCGGGATAGGTAACGGGAAGTTTGTGGCCCACATTGCGGCCCTATCTGCCCGACCCCAACGCCCAGTCAAAGCTCCTGACGACACTGCCAGCTACCTGAAAGGGTTCTCGTTAGACATCCTGCCTGTCAGCTATAAGACCAAGGCAAGGCTCCATGAGTTCGCTCTCCACACCCTGGGAGATGTGGCCACGGTTCCAGTGGGGCCCCTACAGGCTCAGTTTGGACTTGAAGGGAAGCTGATATGGGAGCTGGCCAACGGCATAGACAACCGACAACTGATTCCAAGAAGGACGGATGAGGAGGTCACTGAGAGCCTCACCTTCCCGGTACCCACTGCCACCCTTGAGGCCCTTCTGATAGGAGCCGAAGTCCTACTGGAACGGGCCCTCCTCCGGCCTGAGCTAAGCGGTCGGCTGGCAAGGGTTCTGACTTTGAAAGGCGAGGTCTACAGGGGAATCCCATGGACAAAGCGCCTGTCCTTCAAAGAGCCCACGAGGGATAAACGTAGGGTAATGGCCCGCATAAAGGCCGGCCTTGAAGGGGTTGGACTTGCGGACCCGGTGGAGGAGTTGAGTCTTACACTAAGCGACCTCACCGGGGACCATGGACGACAGGAGAGCCTCTTTTCGGAGGTAAGAAACAAACAGCAGTTGCAGGAGACCATGAAGGCCCTACAGGCCCTGTTAGGAGGGTCCCCGCCCGTATTTCAGGTAAGGGAGCTGGAGCCGTGGTCAAGAATACCGGAGCGCCGACACGCCCTGGTCCAATACGTCCCCTGAACCGCCTCAGACCTGTCCAGGTAGCAGAGGGGGCCGATGGCCTTCCTCTGGAAGTAAGTCTGCGCCCAAGGCTGAAGGTGGAGGCTATAGAGGACCGGTGGCGCATCGACGATGAGTGGTGGCGCGAGGGACCTATCTCTCGGACCTACTTCGACTGCGTACTGGGGGACGGCAGGCACGTGACGCTGGTCAAGGACCTTATCACCAACTCGTGGTACAGGCAGCGGGACTAGGACGTCCTCATGACACCTTCCTACGCCGAGCTTCACTGTCACAGCCACTTCTCCTTCAAGGAGGGGGCATCCTCGGTCGAGCAGCTAGCGGTCCGTGCTCGTGACCTGGGCTACGAGGCCCTGGCCCTCACCGACCACGACAATCTAAGCGGGGCAATGCAGTTCGCCCAGGCGGTCAAGCCCCTGGGCCTCCGCGGGATCATCGGGGCCGAGCTAACACTGAAAGGCGGGTACCACTTAACAGCCCTGGCAGAGACCGCCGAGGGCTACTCCAACCTTTGCCGCCTTCTCTCCTACAGTCACGTCCTGGCCGAGGAACGTACAGAGCCGGAGCTGGACCCCAGACTGCTCCCGGAACACACCGAGGGGCTAATAGTGCTTTCGGGATGCAAAAAGGGCGAGATACCAACGCTGGTGGAACAGGGACTGCTGAAGGAGGCCAGGGAAGCTGCAAGGCGATACATAGACTGGTACGGCTCAGAGAACTTCTACCTTGAGCTTCAGCAGAACCTGGTCAAGGGCGATACCCATCGCAACAGGTTTCTTCTGTCCCTGGCGAAGAAGCTGGGCATCGGTGTGGTGGCCACCAACAACGTCCACTACCACGTCAGGGAGTACCACCAGCTCCACGACTGTATGGTGGCCATCAAACACTGCAAGACCCTAGAGGAGACTCACAGGGAACGCCGGGCCAACAGCGAGTTCCACCTGAAATCTCCGGAGGAGATGGCGGAGCTTTTCAAGGACTGTCCCCAGACCATCAGCAACACGGTGGACATAGCCCGGCGCTGCACCTTTGACCTTACCCGAGACCTACGCTACCGCTTTCCCGATTACAACCCTCCAGATGGACATACGCCGCGTAGTTACCTTGAAAAGCTCTGCTATGAGGCGGCACAGAGACGCTACGGGTCTATCACCCCACAGGTGAAAAAGCGCCTTGCCGAGGAGTTCCGCTTGATCAAGAAACACGACCTGGCAGGGTTTCTCCTTCACTACTACGACATCGCTCAACTTGCCCGGAAGGTGATGATAAAGCTGGGGCTTTCGGACCCGGAGATTCCCCTGGAAGAGCGGCCTCCCGGCAGGGGCAGAGGCTCCTCGGTGGCCATGTTAGTGGGTTACCTCATTGGCCTCTCCCACATAGACCCCCTGCGGTACGATCTGTCTCTCGAACGATTCCTGCCCGATGACCTAATGGCCATTGCTCTGGACATAGACCTGGACTTCCCAAGAAACATCCGTGAGGAGCTGATCCTGGCGGTGCATGAGGAGTGGGGCTGGGACAGAGCCGCCCTAACTGGCATGAGAAGTACCTACCAGATAAAGGGAGCCATCAGGGATCTGGGGAAGGCGCTGGGCTTGCCCTCAGACCAGGTGGACCGTCTGGCGAAGAGGGTGGACCACAGCAGCGCCAGGGATCTGGCAGTACAGATGGCCAGCCTACCAGAGTACAGAGATAAGCTGGAAAAGCCTGGCTGGAGGGACCTGGTGCGGCTGGCGGCCCAGCTGGACGGCGCTCCTCGGTACGTGGCCCAGCACCCTGGCGGCATGATTATCAGCTCAAGGCCTTTGACCGACGTGGTTCCGGTTCAAAGGGGCGCCATCGACGGCAGGTACGTCTGCCAGTGGGATAAGGATGACATCGACGCCGCAGGCATGGTGAAGATAGACTTCCTGGCCCTGGGCACTCTCTCACAGCTTCAGGAGGCCCTTCAGCTGATAGAGGAGAGGACCGGCAGGTCGGTGGACATCTCCCGCATAGACTTTGAGGATGAGAGAGTCTATCAGATGCTCTGGGCCGCAGACACCATCGGTGTATTCCAGGTGGAAAGCGCCGCCCAGATGCAGACCATCCACCGACTCAAACCCAAGAATCTCACTGACATGGCCCACGAGGTGGCCTGTGTTAGGCCTGGGGTCGGTGTTCACGATGGGGTCAGACAGTACATCCGACGCCGAACCAAAGGAGAAAAGTGGGACTTCGACCATCCTCTGGAGAAGCGGGCCCTTGATCGAACCCTGGGTATCGTGCTGTTTCAGGACCAGATGAACCAGCTGGCCATTGACGTCGGAGGCTTCAGCCCCTCGGAGGCCGACCGCATGCGGCGGGCCTTCGGTAAGCGGAACAACACCGAGATGCTCAAGGCCTACTGGGAGAAGTTCAGGGACGGGGCCATGGCCAGAGAAGTTGATGAGGAAACGGCGGTCAAGATATTCCTGAAGTTCAACGGCCAATATATGTTCCCCGAAGCTCACGCTGTTGCCTTCGGTGTCACAGCTTTCCAAATGGCCTGGCTCAAGCTCTACTACCCCCTGGAGTTTTACACCGCTCTGTTCAACCAGCAGCCCATGGGGTTCTGGGGCGTGGAAACCATCAAAGAGGACGCCAAGAAGCACCACATCTTTATGCTGAACCCTGATATAAACCTGAGCCTGGACAAGTGCCGCATAGAGGAGGACTCCATTCGCCTGGGATTTCTGAAGGTGGCCCATGTTGGAGCGGTTGCAGCTCAGACCATCCTGGAAGAGCGGCAGGCCAATGGTTCATTTGAGTCTCTTGGAGACTTCATGAGGAGAACTGGTGTAAAGCAGGAGGTAGTGGAGAGTTTAGTGAACGCCGGGGCCTTTGACACCCTTGAGGGGGACAGGAGGGGGTCCACCTGGGAGGTAGGCCTGAGATACCGCCCCGCGTCAAATCAGTTAGCACTAACCCTTCCGGTGGGTCAGGACATGGCGTCCTTGAGACCGCTGAACGAATGGGAGACCATGGCCCGGGAGTACGGCACCCTGGACCTTTACCCCAAGGGACACTTCATGGAGAAGCTACGGCCCTACCTTCCTGATGATGTGCTTACAAGCCTTGAGATAGAGGCAGCGGAGGAGGGCGATGAGGTCATGGGCGCTGGGCTGGTTGCCAGGCCCCTTCAGCACCCGGTCGAGAAAGCCTACTTCATTACACTGGAAGACGAATTCGGTATGATTCCCCTGATCATATGGCCCACAGTATATGAAAGGTTCAAGGAGCAGTTTAAAGAGCCGCTTATGATGGTGACGGGCACCGTGTCCAGGCAAGAAGAGACCTTACTTGTACAGGTGAAGGATGTCGTAATCCCCAGGATACCAACACGAGACAGGCAAGAAGGACATCGTTATTCAGAGATCTTAAAGACATCAAGGCCAATGTTTAGGTAGCGCCCACCGGCTCTATGATTTCTTTGCCCTGGTTTTTCGGAGTGTTTACCAGGGTGGAGACTTCGTAGGAATCCATCAGCTCCGGCGGCGATGGAACCAGTAACTGTTGAAGGACAGTAGGGTCCTCTGTCAATGGGTCCAGCCACAACGCCTCCGCTTCTTCAGACAGAATCGCTGGCATTCTGTTGTGGATGGGCTCCATAAAGGGGTTCGGCTCAGTGGTCACTATGGTACAAGACGGGATGATCTCATCTTCAGGCGACTTCCAGGTCTCCCATAGGCCGGCAAATGCGAAGGGCTCCCGGGACTTGAGGAAGATGTAGGTCGGTATCTTCTCTTTGCCATCCTTGCGCCACTCAAAGAACCCGTCAGCCAGCACTAGGCATCGGCGCTTCTTGAATGCATTCCTGAAGGCTGACCTTTCTGCCAGAGTCTCGGACTTGGCGTTGATCATGCGGTAGCCAATCTTCAAGTCCTTGGCCCAGAAGGGCACCAGGCCCCATCTCATGAACTGGCCGTGCCTGTCACCGTCATTGGTTACGGTAAGGACATCCTGAGTAGGGGCGATGTTGTAGCGAGGTTTGTAGTCCAGGTCTGAGGTGACAAATTTGAACCGCAATTGAAGGAAGCTCATATCAGATTCAAGGGTGTAACGTCCGCACATTTGGTCCTCCTCCGGCCCAACCATTTTATTACCCAGACTTGACCAATGATTGAGTGTTGTTGGTCTCGTTCTTTACCTGGGGCGGCTAAGATTCTAAGTAGCACTCAGGACAAAATACATCTTGGCCACTGTAATAATTGTAGATAACGACCATCAGCGAGGATCCACGTTAATTTCAGTCCTCCTTAACCACGGATATGATTCCTGGCTTGTTAGTTCAATGGATGCCGGCCTAGAAATTATGAATCAGAAGTGTACCGACGTTGTATTGCTGGCTGATAATCTTGAGGATTGGGGCGGCCAATCTCAAAGCTGCTACAGAATAATCTATCCCACCTTATATGTCTCGGAGCTATCGGAGAACGATGGACGATTCTTTTTGCAACTGGGATGTTTCTTGAATGCAAAACATGTGGTCGCTTTCTCCTTCTCCTTGAACTAAATATTACGCTAATCCTTCCGGCCAAACGAATATCTTGGGAGTGTGCCATGCCTATATCAGGACCGACGTACGATTTCAACTGGTCAAGTGTGAATAACGCTCCCGATAAGCACGGTGTTTACATCCTCTACCAGGCGGGTAAGGTCATCTATATAGGCCGTGCTACAGACCCAGGCGTGACGCTCCGAAGTCGCCTACAGGCTCATAAGAGAGGCGATCTCGGGAAGTCCACCAAAGAAGCAGCCGCTTTCCAGTCAGAGGCCACCGATAACCCAGATACCGCTGCTGCCAGAGAACGGCAGCTCCTGTGGGATTACCAATATCTTAATGGACGGCCCGCTTGGGATTACGACCCATTTTTAAAGTTCAGGTAGAGTGAATTGGCAAGTTCCAAGAGTCGTTAGTCCTGTCACGGATTCACCAAGGCCGGTAACCCAGCATCCTATACAGACTGCGGTTACGGTTCCTGAAGTACTCCCTGCTATGTTCTTGGTCGTTCCCTAGGGCCCCTTCGTGCCTTACTGCCAACTGAACTAGCCTTACGTTCCGTACCTACTGATAAAGCAGAGGGTGTCTCTGCGTAACCCTGTTTACATGCGTCCGCCTACGCGAGTGGATGGATAGCCCAAAAGTACTAGCAGAAACCTCACCCCTGGGTCATTCTTTCTAACGCACTTACATTGGAAACTATTAACGAGTGCTCGTGGGACGCTTTCATCACCTCGACCGATACGGGAGTTCGATAATAACCCTGACAGTGTACCGAATATCGATTTAAGGCGAGATCCATCCCATACGTAACGGAGGCTAGGAGAACAATGGTCAGGGTAGTAATTGTGGACAACCATCTTAGAAGGGGGGCGTTAGCAAAGTCATACTATCAGTCCCAAGGTTGCAAGCCTACCCTTGTAAACTCCATTGGTGCTGCTGCGCTGGAGATTTACGAGAATTGTCCAGACTTGATATTACTGGCTCACAGCCTACCGGACTATCGTGGGGAAGCCCGGGACGACTTCAGCGTAGTACGTCTCAAACCAGATTCCTTGAACTTTTCCATGATTGATGCATATTTCCTTCTCGCATATGGCAGATTACTGGGAAAGCATTGTGAGTTCTCTGGTCCCTTCACACTTAACTGAACCCACAAGCTGCTCTCGATAAATACCTCTTCAAGCTCCGCACGCCCAAAGACTACACCTTCAAAGTCAACACTTTCTGCCAGTTCAAATCGCCCGAGACCCAGTCCACGGCTTAGTGAGAATACCCTTACCCGCTCTACAGAGCTTATCCCCTTAGGGTTTTAAACCGGCTCTAATAGCGTTCTCGTGAATCTTTCGCTCTTTCTGGAGTTTTATTTTGAACGTGGTAGTGATTACGACTCCGCTTAAAGAGTCCCTGGTAGCTGGCATCCGATACCCCGCCGCTTCCCTTATGATGTTATAT